>NZ_JACLZK010000002.1:600000-891468 GCF_014253065.1 Campylobacter massiliensis | reverse complement strand
GCCGATCCCAAGATTATTTGCCGCAGGCGAGATCACCGGCGGCGTACACGGAGCTAGCCGCTTAGGTAGCGTAGCGATAGCTGACTGCTTAACGTTTGGTATGATTGCGGGAGAGAATATAGGCTAATTTGCGGCGTCTTTCGGACGCTTTTTGCGGAGCTTGCTAAAATTTTGCTTGACAGACTATTTTGTCTAGCCTGTGCAAAATTTTAGCCGCGCAACCCTAAAAAGCGCCTCGAAATACTTTCAAATCTTATTTCGTATCGCGGGTCAAATTTAAGATTAAATTCGAGAATTCGGCTTGCGATACTTTTAAATTTTGTAAAAACGGCTTCAATCACTTTCAAATTTTCCGAATTTTTAAATCAAATTTTGTCGGGTAAAATTTGATTCCCCGTCATCATTCTTAACCTAAATTTCGCTACAATCTCTCAAATTTGTACGAACAAGGAGCTAAATTTGCAAAATACTCAAAAACCTAAAATCCGCTGCGACTGGGCGGAGAAAAGCGAGCTAGAGCGCGTATATCACGACGAGGAGTGGGGCAAGCTCATAAAAGACGATGCGAAATTTTTCGAGCTCATCGTGCTTGAGGGCTTTCAGGCGGGTATCTCGTGGCATGCGGTGCTGCTTAAACGCGAGGCGATGAGAGCGGCGTTTGACGGATTTGACGCGCATAAAATTTCGCTCTACGGCGAGGAGCAGACGGCAAAATTTATGCAAAATCCAGCACTCATCAGAAACCGCCTAAAGCTAAACTCGCTCGCCGCAAACGCCCGCGCATTCCTCGCCGTCGTAAGCGAGTTTGGCAGCTTTTACGACTATCTTTGGGGCTATCTTTTGCCTAAATTCGATCCCAAATTTGACGGCAAGCCCATCATAAATCACTATGAGAACATAAAGCAGATCCCAGCTACCACGCCGCTTGCGGATTTCGTCGCAAAAGAGATGAAAAAGCGCGGATTTAAATTTCTGGGACCCACGAGCGTCTATGCGTTTTTGCAAAGCGCGGGCGTAGTGGACGATCATCTGGACGCCTGCTTTTGCAAAGGAGGCAAGTGATGCCCGCACGGAAGCGAGTTTTTAGCTACATAAAGGAGAAATTCGGCGCGCAGGGCGAGCGAGTATTTGACAAGCACCCCGCATTTGCCGTGTTTCGCCACGCGAAAAACCGAAAATGGTTCGCCGTTTTTATGCGCGTGGACGGCGGCAAGCTGGGGCTTAAAAGCGGGGAAGCGCTAGAGATACTAAATCTAAAATGCAAGCCCGATCTCGCGGCGATTTTGCGCGACGGTGATCAAATTTTGCCCGCCTATCATATGAATAAAAAGCATTGGATCAGCGTAAATTTAAGCTCCAAAATCGCGTCCGAGCAGGTGGAGGATCTGATCGATCTTAGCTTTGAGCTGACGAGATAGCTGGCTAAAATTTACGCCAGCGGGTTTTGCGCCGCAAAATCGGTTTTTTAGCTTTCGTCTGATAAAATGCGGGTCAAATTTGAAATCAAGGAGAAAAAATGAAATTTAGCGGAAAAAACGTGCTAATCACCGGCGCAAGCCGCGGTATCGGCGCGCAGATAGCCAAAACCCTAGCGCAAATGGGGCTAAAAGTGTGGATAAACTACCGCTCAAAGCCAGAAATTGCCGATGCATTGCAAGCTGAAATCGTAGCAAACGGCGGACAGGCCGCGGTGGTTAAATTTGACGCGACGGACGAGGATGAGTTTATAAAAGCGATAAATTTGATCGCGGACGCCGACGGCGAGCTAAGTTACCTCGTAAATAACGCCGGTATCACAAACGACAAGCTCGCGCTTCGCATGAAGACGGAGGATTTTACTAGCGTGATAGGCGCAAATTTGACCTCGGCCTTTATCGGATGCCGCGAGGCGCTAAAAGTAATGAGCAAAAAACGCTTCGGCGCCGTCGTAAACGTAGCCTCGATCGTGGGCGAGATGGGCAATGCCGGACAGGCAAACTACGCTGCGAGCAAGGGCGGAATGATCGCGATGAACAAAAGCTTCGCCAAAGAGGGCGCGGCGAGAAATATTCGTTTCAACTGCGTAACTCCGGGCTTTATCGAGACTGATATGACGAGCGAGCTAAGCGACGAGATCAAAAAAACCTACAGCGACAACATCCCGCTAAAGCGATTTGGAAGCGCTAGCGAAGTGGCCGAAGCTGTGGCGTTTTTGCTAAGCGATCACGCTAGCTACGTCACGGGCGAGACGCTAAAGATCAACGGCGGACTATATATGTAAGCGCGTAAATTTTACGTTTTTGCGAAAGTTTAAGCTAAAATATATTAAAATCACGAAATTTTTATTTTTAGGAGAAGAAAATGGCAATATTTGATGACGTAAGAGACGTAGTAGTCGAGCAACTAAGCGTGGCTCCAGATGCGGTAAAGCTTGAGTCTAAGATTATCGAAGATCTAGGCGCAGACTCGCTTGACGTAGTTGAGCTAGTTATGGCTCTTGAGGAAAAATTTGAGGTAGAGATACCTGATAGCGACGCTGAGAAGCTGATCACTATAAACGACGTCGTAAGCTACATCGAGAAACTAAACAAATAAGTTTTTGTAAGGAGAGATCTTGAAAAGAGTCGTAGTAACCGGGATTGGGATGATCAACGCTTTAGGGCTCGACAAAGATAGTTCATTTAAGGCTATCTGCGAAGGTAAAACCGGCGTAAAAAAGATAACCTCTTTTGACGTGAGCGATTTTCCAGTTCAGATTGCTGCCGAGATAACGGACTTTGACCCGCTTAGCGTTATGGATGCTAAGGAGGTTAAAAAGGTCGATAGATTTATCCAGCTTGGATTAAAAGCTGCTAAAGAGGCTATGGCTGATGCAAATTTCGGCGAATTTGACGCTGAAAATTTCGGTGTTAGCTCGGCTGCCGGCATAGGCGGTTTGCCTAATATCGAAAAAAACTCCAATATCTTGCTTGAAAAAGGCTCGAGACGTATTTCTCCATTTTTTATACCTTCTGCGCTAGTAAATATGCTGGGCGGCATAGTTTCGATAGAGCATGGCCTAAAAGGGCCTAATATCTCTAGCGTAACCGCATGCGCGGCATCTACTCACGCCATCATTGAGGCGGCTAAAACCATTATGGTCGGTGAAGCGCAAAAAATGCTAGTCGTAGGCTCCGAGTCTACGGTTTGCGGCGTAGGCATCGGCGGATTTGCGGCTATGAAGGCGCTTTCTACTAGAAACGACGATCCACAGACGGCATCAAGACCTTTTGATAAAGACAGAGACGGCTTTGTAATGGGTGAAGGAAGCGGTGCGCTCGTACTTGAAGAGTATGAAAGCGCTAAGGCTAGAGGGGCTAAAATTTATGCCGAGGTGGTCGGTTTTGGCGAGAGCGGCGATGCATATCACATCACTTCGCCTTCGCTTGAAGGACCGCTTTCTGCGATGAAAAAGGCCTTGAAAATGGCTGGAAATTTACAGATCGACTACATTAATGCACACGGCACCTCGACGCCGACAAATGATAAAAACGAAACTGCAGCGTTAAAAGCTCTTTTTGGCGGCAATGTGCCTCCGGTTAGCTCTACTAAGGGGCAAACGGGACACTGCCTTGGTGCGGCTGGCGCGATAGAGGCTGTCGTATCCATAATGGCTATGCAAGAAGGCCTTATACCGCCTACAATTAACTACGCAACCAAAGACGAGGAGTGCGATCTAGACTATGTGCCAAACGTGGCTAGAAAAGCTGAGCTAAACGCCGTTATGAGTAACTCTTTTGGATTCGGCGGTACGAACGGCTCTATTATATTTAAGAAGATATAATGGCAAGTTATCTAGACTTTGAACAAGGTATTAAGCAAATAGATGATGATATCGCAAATGCGAGGATTCGCGGCGATGAACATGCGGTAGAAATTCTAAATAAAAATTTAGAAAAAGAGACTGCTAAAATTTACAAAAATCTTAACGAGTTTCAGCGCCTTGCTTTAGCTCGTCACCCGGATCGCCCTTATGCTATTGATTACATCAAAGGCATGATGAGGGATTACTATGAGCTTCACGGCGATAGAGCGTATCGCGATGATGGAGCCATAGTTTGTTTTATCGGCTATATAGGCTCTAAAAAAGTCGTCGTTATAGGCGAGCAAAAGGGCCGAGGAACCAAAAATAAACTAAAAAGAAATTTTGGCATGCCTCATCCAGAGGGCTACCGTAAAGCTTTGCGAGTAGCTAAAATGGCTGAGAAATTCGGACTTCCGATACTATTTTTAATAGATACTCCAGGCGCATATCCGGGCGTTGCAGCTGAGGAGCGCGGTCAAAGCGAGGCGATAGCTAGAAATTTATTTGAATTTGCAAATTTAAAAACCCCAATGATAGCCGTCGTTATAGGCGAAGGCGGAAGCGGCGGGGCTCTAGCCATAGGCGTAGCCGACAAGCTAGCCATGATGCGAAATTCAGTTTTTTCGGTTATCTCGCCGGAGGGTTGCGCAGCTATACTTTGGAACGACCCGTCAAAACAAGAGCAAGCTACCAAAGCGCTGAAAATAACTGCTGATGATCTAAAAAGCTTAAATTTAATAGACGATGTCATAGAAGAGCCGATAAACGGCGCTCATAGAGATAAAGAGAGTGCCGTAAAAGCGCTCGCGAGCTATTTTATAACCGAGCTAGATAAACTTGAAAAGCTAAAAGTGGATGAGCTTTTAAATGCCAGAATAGCTAAAATCTTATCTGCAGGCGCATTTGAAGAGGGCAAATAGCGCTAAAAAACAGAATACTCTTACAAAAAGTTTCTTTAACTTTTTGTAAGTTGCTTATTTGTTCTTGAAGTATTCAAATTTATATGAGTCTTACGCAAAATATCCCTATAGCCAAAAATAATCTTACTAAATTTAGTTTAACGACTTCTTGGTGTCAAAATACCTGTTTTATGTTATGTAGAAAAATTATAAAATAGTATTTAAAAAATCTATTTGAGTCAAAAGATAGTTTGAAAAATAAATTTGGCTACATAAATTTTAAATTTGCAAATTTTAAATTTACCCGCCCGCCGCTTTTAAATTTATTCCGAAATATCCTTATCAAAATATTTCATCGATATTTTTTTAGTTTGCCTTCGGCTCGTAGCTCGTTTAATGCTTTTTATTGCTTCTAGTAGCTCGGCGTTACCTTTATGCACGATTGCGGTCGTGTACATCGGACATTCGCCCGCTTTTATCAGCTTTATCGGGGTTTTTGGGTGCTTTTTGTAGTCGTAGAACATCGCAGCGTCGTCTATCATGTCGTCGGCGCACTTGGTGATTATGAGATTTATCTGGTTGCTTAGACTATCCGCTACGACGAGTTTTGCACTGTATTTTTCGACGGTCGGTATCCACATGTTATTTACCGAGAGCATAGAGCGCTTACCATTTAGATCGGCAAGGCTCTTGATATCGTCTTTATCCTCGTGCACGATGATTGCCGAGTACGAGGTCATGTACGGCACGGAGTAGTCATACTTTTTCTTGCGCTCTTCGGTGATGCTTGCCTGGTTAAACACGGTGTCTGCTTTGCCTGCATCAAACACTGCTAACATAGCATCCCGCGAGGCTTCGATAAATTTAGGCTTTAGTCCTAGTTTGTTTGCGACGGCTTTTACTATCTCGGCGTTGTAGCCCATTAGTTCGTCTTTTCATTATGAAACGAAAACGGCTAATACACGCCCTCGGCCAGGATAGTGATCACGCCGCCCCTTTTGATCTGCTCGAGCGATTCTGCGCTTGCTAAATTTAAACAAACGGCAATCGCCGACCTAGTTTTAAAATCTGTTTTAGCTCCATGCTAACTCCTTTTATAAAATTTGAAAATAAAATCGTAAAAATCGCGACCGCGATATAAATTTAAATTTGCCGCACCGATAAAAAGCCGACAAACCCGCCGCAAAGCAAGCTTTTACCCTTCGCAAAGCTTGCCGCATGCGTCGGCGCGACACCTGCTGCAGTGAGTCATTTGATGAATGGAACCGCCGATTAGCTTTCGCATGCTGCGAATTTCTTCGTTTGAGGGCGATTTGATATTTGCAAAAGGGGTGCCATGCACGGGGATCATCGCCATACAGTTCATGATATCGGCTTGCCACTCCTTAGCTTTTTCCGCGATTTGCGGGACGTGAGCCATATTTACGCCAGGTATTACGACCGTATTGATCTTTACGATCATGCGGGCTTCTTTTAGCTTGCGGATTCCTTCCTCTTGGCGCTCCCCAAGAATTCTAGCGCCATCCTCGCCGTGATAAATTTTGTTTTTGTGGCGCACCCACGCATAAATTTTGCCGCCCACTTCGGGCGTTACGGCATTAACGGTCACCGTCACGTGGCTCACGCCGATGCGCACGATATCATCCACGTGCTCGGGCAAAGATAGGCCGTTTGTGGATAGGCAAAGTAGGGCGTGAGGGAAGCGGGCTTTGCATTTTTCAAAAGTCGCTAGGGTCTTGTCGGCATCGCACATAGGATCTCCTGGCCCTGCGATACCGATGACAGAGATATCCTGTCTAAATTTAAATAGATTTTCCACGTATTCCACGGCCTCATCCGGGCTTTGCACCCTCCCCGTTACGCCGGGGCGATTTTCGTTGGCGCAGTCGTAGATGCGGTTGCAAAAATTGCATTGGATATTGCAATGCGGCGCTACGGGAAGGTGTACGCGCCCGCAGACGGCGGACGCTTTTTTGCTAAAGCAGGGGTGGTTGTCGAAGGAGGGTTTGGCGAAAAAATTCATCAATCTTTTTTCCTTCCGAATTTGATGGCGTCCGCGTGGCAAACATCCATACAATCGCCGCAGTTCGTGCAGTTCATCTCGTCCGGTCTCGTGCCCATTTCGCATTTGCGCAAACAGGCGTTGCAGTTATCGCAGGCATCTGTTTTATAAACGCGAAATATTGAAATTTTACGCAGCAGCTCCATTATGCCGCCGCTAGGACAGGCGAAGCGGCACCATAAATTTGCGACGATCAAGGACGCGGCGATAAGAGCCACGACGACGGCAGTGCGAACCGCCCAGTACCAGTCGGAAAATTTAAAGGACATGATAACGGCGTTGAGATACTCGTCGCTGGTGCGGATAGGGATCATGACGCGAGGATTGCCGTAGATAAAATATACGCCCGCGCTAAGCAAAATGGCTATAACCATGCCTATCTGCGCATATCGTAGCTTCCTGTTATTTTTTAGCTTAAGCTTAAAAGCGGCAAATTTGCCCAGCATTTGATTTACGAATCCGCCCGGGCAAAGCCAGCCGCAAAACGCGCGCCCGAGGAAAATAACCAGCACGGGTATAAACAGCCAAAAGCCGAAAAACACGGTCGCGATCCGCCCCCAGCACGTAACGATCGGACAGGATTGGCAGTTTACGAAAGGCACGATAAATGGGCATCTAAAAATTCCATAATACGCCCATTGTCCGATCGCGCCGATAAAAATCAGCTGCACCAAACGACGAATTTTAGTTAGCCTAGAGACTTTTTTCATCTTTGCCATATTTACGATACTAAACATCTTTTACACCAAACCTTTCTATGAGTTCAAGCCCACGCGCCGAATGGATGGAGGTAAAGCCGTGTCGCTCAAAAATTTCCTGCCCGTCCGAGCAGACGAAGTCCGCAAAGTCATCGGCAAGCTTCTCGTCTTTTACGTATTTCATAATATTTAGCGTAAACGTAAGCGGCCCGGGCGGGATGAGTTTCTCGTCGATAGGCATATATTCGATCCTGTCTTTAAATCTATCGTGCGTCGTTAGGCGCTTTTCGATGATGGACGCATCGCCCTTGCCGTCTACGAGATCGCACATCATAGTAATTACGCACGCTCCGTTGGCTACCATATTTTTCATAACAGGCTCAGTAAGGCCGGAATTTTTCAAAATTCCCTTTACCGGTCCGCTGCCCGGAGGCGAAGCCCTTAGCGGCAGCATCACCCGCACGCCGGGTTCCGCTAGATCCTTCAGATCGCGAATGCCCGCGGGATTGCCTTTTGGCACTACTAAAACATAGTCGGTAAAACATAGCGGTCTAAAGCGGAGGCTAAGGCCAGCTTTGCGTAGTTTTTGGCTTAGCTCCAAAACGCGGGCGCCGAAAACCTCCGTCTTGCCCTGTAAGGCTAGCAGCGACTTCCCGAGCGCCCCCGCAAAGGCGCCGGTGTACTGGATATTATGCCCCGTTTTGGACTCGTACGCTGCGTTTATCTGCGCAAAAGCCTCAGATAGTCCTCCGCACGACCAAACCTGCAGCGAATCAGGCTTAAACGGCGTGAAGCCTGCGAGCATAGATTTGGGTCCGGCGATGGCTGCCGCTGCCAAAGCTCCTTTTAAAAAGCCGCGACGAGATTCGTCTACTTCTTTAAATTTCATCTAACCTCTCCTTTCTTTGGTTTGTTTTTAAATTTAGAAAATTCTTCATTTTAAAATTTCGAGCTACCAGCTTAAAGCAGTTCTATAAACGCCTCTAGGCGCGTTCGGATTTGCCCTACGTCCTGTTTGGAGTAGTCGGTCTCCAAGCTCATATAGTTTGCTCCGGCTTCGCGGCTTGCCTCTTTGATCCTGTTTGTCAGGGTTGCGTAGGTGTGGCAGTCCACGACATCGATGATGTCGCCTACTTGATATTCGCGGATAAATTCCTTGATAATATCGCCTCTGGCGTCGTTTTGATACATCACCGAACAGGGGATTTTAAGGTAGCGTTCGGCGATATTTGCGACCGGATCGCCTTCATGTCTTGCCCGCCCACATCTATGACGGTGCAGTCTTGCTCAAATAGAAAGTGTGCTCCAAGGACATGGCATAAAATTTCGCTCATGCTAAGACGCGCGTACTCCACGCTAACGCGTCCGTAGCCCGTAGCCGTCACGAAGCCCCCTACGTAGCCTTTTTGCTCTAAAGCTTGCTTGATCTGGCGCGCGACCTTGACCGCGCTAAAGCCGCTTGGCAGCAAAAACAGCTCGCAAAATTCGCCGCGTTCGTTCATAACGGCGACCTTTAACGACGCACCGCCGATGTCAATACCGATAAAATGCATACTCTGATCCGTAGAAAATTTTTCCGACACGCGGAACTTCGTTAAACTCAAGCGCAAATTTGAGCTCGGGTTTGGGTAAATTTGCAAAAACCGTAATGAAGATAAATTTATGCAAACGTAAATCGCGACCGCGATCTGCTTTGGTTGAAATTATAGCCAAAATCGGGCGTAAAAAGCGAGGGAAAGTTAAAAAATATTTTTTGCGCGTCAAATTTAAGATTTTTGACGGGGCGAGCGAGGGTAAAATTTGACGATGGAAATTAATATACGGCGTCAAATTTGAAGATAGGTTTTGAGGTAAGCGGCAAGCAAATTTGATGGTCGTGAGAGGCGAGAGCAGGCTATCAAATTTGGCTGTCGCAGCATGTAAGTTTAGCCCGGTCAAAAACGGGCTAAAATGCTAAAATCCTACCGACTAAAAAGAGCCAGCCTACCGATAAACCTCGCCGTCGATGATCGCCATAGTTTTGTTATCTTTACTGCGCGGCAGAGTGTAGAAAAAGCTGTGGCGAACGACCGTGCCGTCGTCGTATTTGAGCGTTAGCTCGCCTTGATCGAGCGTGTATGAGCCCTCGTCGTTGCGCGATTTTGAGCTGCCCCCGTCTATGCTGCCGCCTGGGGTACCCGAGGTTGCCATAGCATACGACGATCCGCCCGAGCTAAAGCGCCCTTTGCCGTCAAAGCAGTAGTATCCGCTCACGCCTACGCTCACCGTATCGCTGCCGCCCGACCAGCCGTACAGGGACGACGAGCTGTCCTTGCGAAACGAGAAGCACTCTTTTGGCATTTGGCTTGAAATTTGTGCCTGAAACATATAATACCCCGTACCGATTGAGTTCCACAAAAAGGTGCAGTCGTCGTTCTCGCAGTAGTAGCTCGTATCGTAGTCGTCGTTGCTGGTTATCGTTAGGATGCCGTCTTTGACCTTATACGTTCCGTCGATGCGCGTGCGCCAGTCGGGCTTTTCTAGGCGGCTAGCGTAGGTGCCGTCGTCGCGTAGATAAAAAGAATAATCTTCGCTCGTGTTTAAAAGCATGTTAAATTTCGTACCGCCAAATACCCCCGAGCCTTTTTTGCTCGCCCCGGCGCTACTATGTTTGACGCTAGAGTCCTTTGCGGGTTTTGCGGACTCGACCGAATTTGAGCTTGATTTGCTTACTTTTGCTTGCGCGCTATTTGCGCTTTTTTTAAAGACGAATAAGACCTCTTGCCCGTCCGCGACTTGTTTGTATTCGAGCATGCCGTCCTTTAGCCAAAACTCGCCCAGCCCTTTAGCACTAAGCGCGTATTTGCCGCCGCCTAAACTTTCGTAGCCGCTTTTGCCTGCGCTATTGTTGCACGAACCGTCCGGATTTACGCCCACGATACCTACCGTCGCTTCATCGCCGCCGATCTCAAAAAACGAGTCGCCGAAGCACTTTTGTCCCGCGACTTTAAAGCTCTGCCCCTGCGCCTTTAGCGAGACTAGCTCCCATCTGCCCTCGATCTCGCTTAAATTTGACCCGCCGGGGTTTGCTTGATTTAGAGCGCCGTTTACGATGCCGGCTAAATTTACCTCGTCTTTTTTAAAGGTAAATACGATCTCGCCGCTGTCCGTGCCTTGTTTGTATTCGAGTGAGCCGTTATTTAGCCGTAGCTCGCCGCCGCCAAGCGAGTATCTGCCGCCGCCTAGGCTTTTTAGAGCGAAGTTTTGTTCGGCTTTTTCGCATGAGCTGTCGCCCGCGCTACTTAGGCTTAGGCGCGCATTATCGCCGCTAGCCTCGATAAAAGAGTCTTCGAAGCACTTTTGTCCGGCCGTTTTAAACGTCTGTCCCTGCGCCGTAACTGAGACGATGCTCCATCTGCCGTCCAGCTCGCTAGCGCTTAAATTTAACCCGAGGCAAAGCGCTGCGAGGATTGCAAAAAATTTAAATTTAGCCATATTTTTCCTTTCATAAATTTAGTCTTGGTTTGCGCGAACCCGTCCGCAAATTTACCGAATGCGGCGAATTTGCTCGGGTTTTGCTATTCGTCCAAAAAATATATCGCGCCGTCGACGACCGCTCCGCCTGCCTTGCCTTCGCTAGTAGGCGGGATATAAAAAAAGCTATGACGCTGCGTCCGTCCGTCGTCGTATCTGAGCGTGAGCTCGCCCGCGTCTAGCGTATATGAGCCCGCGCTACTGCTAGATCTTGTTCCGCCGCCGCCCATATTGCTCATGGCGGCGGAGGAGTAGGCCCAACTGCCGTCCTTGAAGCGGCCTTTGCCGTCGAAGTCATAGTACCCGCTCACACCGCCGCCCACGATATCTGTGCCGCCCGAGGCGTTATAGACGGACATGGAGCCAACGGCGGTGAATGAGTAGCTGCCCTTTGGCACCTCATTTAAGATTTGAGCGTTAAAGAGATGGTATCCGCCGTCGCTCCACAAAAATGTGCAGTCCGCATTCTCGCAGCTATATGTGCTTTGCTCGCCGTCGTTGGCGGTTCGTACGATTTTTTTGCCGTCTTTTTTATACGTGCCGTCGATGCGCGTGCGCCAGTCGGGCTTACCAAGGTCATCGCAGTAGGTACCGTCGTCGCGCAGATAAAAGGATATGTCGGTATTGGTGTTTATGAAGAACCACTTGCCTGCAAACACGCCCGTGCCTTTTTTGCTCGCTCCCGCGTCGCTATGCTTGACGCTAGGGTCTTTTTCGGGTTTTGGGGTTTTGCCTAAATTTGAGCTTGATTTGGCTTGTGTCTGATTTGAGCTAGCCTGCGCCGCGCGGCTTTTTTTAAAGGTAAACAAGACGCCGCCCGCGCTTTGTTCGTATTCGAGCGAGCCGTTTTTCAGCCTAAATTCGCCCGCATCGTTATCTAGCGCGTATCTGCCGCTGCCAAGGCTTTTGTAGCCGCTTTCTCCTGCGCCCGTCTTGCACGAACCGTCTGGATTTGCCGCTACGATACTGACTATGGCTTTGCCGCCTGCTATCTGGAAAAACGAATCCTCAAAGCACTTTTGGCCCGCCGTTTTAAACGTCTGCCCTTGTGCTGCGACCGAGTCGATCTCCCATCTGCCCTCTAGCTCGTCTGTGCTCAAATTTGAGCCGGTTGCCGTTGCCACGGCCTTGTTTGCGGCCACGTCTTTTTTGAAAGAAAAAACGATAAATTTGCCGCCGTCTAAGGACTGTTTTACCTTTAGCGCGCCTTCTTCTAGCCAAAACTCGCCGATAGGGCCCAGCGCGTATTTGCCAGCACCCATGCTTTTAAAGGCGTAGCTTGCCGCGCCGCTTTTGCATGCGCCATCCTCGCCTACGGAGCTAAGGCCTAGCTTTGCCTTGCGGCCGCTAACCTCGAAAAACGAATCCTCGAAGCACTTCTGTCCCGCTGTTTGCACCTCCTGCCCGTCTATGTTTGCCGAGACGATGCTCCACCTGCCCTCCAGCTCGCTAGCGCTTAAATTTAACCCAAGGCAAAGCACCGCGATGGTCGCAAAAAGCTTGACCGTAAATTTGAGACCATTCATATTTACCCTTTTTTTGAAATTTGCAAATCAAAATTGATAGCCGATTTTAACATCGGGAAATAAATTTAAAGACAACCTAAATCAAGAAAAATTATGAAAAAACCAAAACAAGCTGAGCTCTAACTTAAAAATGCGTCTATAAATCACGCTACTTAGCTCACCGCCGCTAAGAAAATCCAAATGATCTGCCGTATTCTTCGTTCATGGCGTAAAAAGCAGGATTAGTAATACGCTCTTAAAAATGCTGTAAAATGTATATTTATAGTTTTTATTGCGCTCAAAACGTATCCAAATTTAAACTATAGGCGCGTAAAATTAGTATTTGTTTGTGGTCAAATTTGAGCCTAGACAAGGCATCGCGAGTGCTGAATAAATTTTACGACGGCTTCTAAATCGGTAGATAAATTTTAGAAATTAAGGAGTAAAATTTAAAGAGAAATTTGAGCCCGGAGCCGGGCTCAAATTTTAGTGTAGGCTAGACCAAACTTTGCGTTTCCAAAGCCATCCAAATATTCCGAAAATCAAGAAGTAGATCATCGCGTTTATGCCTAGACTTTCGCGCTCGGCTTTTTTAGCGTCGCCGGCTTTTTGCATATAGGCTACGATTTGATCCTCGCTAGCCTTGCTTAGTCCCACGCGAGGCATCGCAGTGCCTGGCAGCATCTTTTGCGTATCGTTTATAAATTTATGCAGATATTCATCGCCCTTTGAGCGAATCATCATCGATAAATCAGGTGGGTTTGAGCCCATATATGCGGCTAAATTTACGCGGTTGGTTAGCGTGTATTTATTTTCGTACTTCATGTCGTGGCATCTTTGGCACGCGTCGCGAAATACCTGTTCGTCGCTAACTTCTTTAGGCGCGATAGACTTTAGATAAGCGACTATATCGGCGATCTCGGCATTTGGATCTTCTCCGCCTGCTCCGAAAAAGGCCGGCATAGGATAAGGCTTTTCGTCGTTAAATTTGTGCGTTAGCTTTAGCGCTTTAGTCGGGTCTTTGATAAGGGCTGCCAAGAAATGCTCGTCGTATATCGCTCCCGCGCTGCTAAGATCAGGTGGCACTACGCCGTACGCTTCGCTAAGTTCAGCAGCGCTCATAGCTGTAGGCATACCCGCAGCCTCGACTCCGTGACAGCCGGCACAGCCCGCGTTTGCAAAGGTTTCTGCGCCTTTAGTCGCGTCGCCTTTGGCTAAATTTATAGCCTTTATATCGTTCCAAAACGCGGTGTAGTCTTCGAGAGATTTTTGTGCCTCTTCGAGATCTTTTTGTGCTCCGGCGACTTTTTTCTCGTCATTTAGAGCTTTTGTCGCATCGAGGGCTTTTTGTCTAGCTTCTACTACAGATTTGGCTTGATTTATATCCTCGGCGCCAAAGTCGTAATCGGCCGCGCCGACGTGCGGATGCATGACGTTATGCGCGTAAGGCTCGATACCCCAGTATGTTATGCCGGTTAAAATAACTACTATTATGAAAATTTTTAACTCTCTCATTTTACCGCTCCTTTTTTCTCAAGAGTCGTTATGATAGGTAAAACGACAAAAAGCAGAACGAAAAACGTAATGGTCGAGTAAAATCCTATCCATGAGTTTGAAATACCAAGCGTCACGCCGTCGGCAGGTAGCTTACCGAAGATCGTAAGTACGATCATATCGACCACTAGCAACCAGAACCATACGAAAAAGCCTTTTCTCTCGTGAGCCGGAGCCACGACGTCGCTTCTGTCGTAAAGCGGCATGAAAAATAGCGCTACGCCTGCGATTGCAAACGCAATAAGGCCGATGTTGTAAGCTTTAAAGCCGAAAATGTCGAAGAAAAATCCGCGTAAAATCTCATACTGCCACAAGAAATACCACTCAGGATAGATGTGCGGAGGAGTTTTTAGAGCGTTGCCCGGCTCGAAATTTATCGGATCCATCGCAAAGTTGAAATGGAAACAGACTAAATAGAAAAAGAAAATCATAAAAAAGCCGATGTACATAAAGTCTTTTGCCAAAAATCCCGGCCAAAACGGAATAACTTTAGCGTTTTTCTTATCGCCGCTTAGATATTTTTCAGCCTCGATATCAAAGTCTATCTCTTCGCCCGTTTCGTTATTTACGTGCGGGACGCGAAGGGTATAAAAGTGTATCGCGACGACTGCGATCAGCACGATCGGTAGCAAGCATACGTGAAGCATGAAAAATCTCGTCAAAGTCGGATCGCTAACTGCATAGTCGCCTCTGATCCACTCGACTACCGCGTCCCCGATAACCGGGATACCGCCGAATAAATTCGTGATAACCATCGCCGCCCAGTAGCTCATCTGCCCCCAAGGTAGCATATATCCGCTAAAAGCCTCGGCTGAAAACAGTATAAAAAGCAACATACCGCTGACCCAAATCATCTCGCGGCCTTTTTTGTAAGAGCCGTAGTAGATCGCCGTAAAGGTGTGTATGTAGATGATCAAAAACACGACCGAAGCCGCAACCGCATGTATGTGACGCCATAGCCAGCCGTACTCGACCTCTTTCATTATAGTCAAATTTACGCTGTCAAAGGCTAAATTTATGTCCGGTTTGTAGTACATAACTAGCATAAATCCGGTAAAAATAAGCAAAGCAAAAAGCGTCGTGAGTATAACGCCCATCGCCCAGAGGAAATTTATATTTTTCGGTATCCAGTATTCGCTGACGAGTACTTTCATTAGCTTGTTTAAGGCGATCCTCTGATCAAGCCAGTCTAAAACGCCCGTTGATTTTCTGATGTGCATTTTCCCCTCCTTACGCTTGAGCCGCTAGTTTTTCGTATTCGGGGCTGGTTTCGCCCAGAACGAGTTTCGTGCCGTCTATCTTAAACGGCGGTATGTCTAGCGGTCGAGGAGGAGGGCCGAAGGTATTTACGCCGTCTGCGTCAAATTCGCCTCCGTGACAGGCGCAAACGAAAACTTGTTTGCCGGGTTTCCACTCGGGAATACAGCCAAGATGCGTACAAAGCCCGATCGCGACCATATATCTAGCGCCCTCTACTACGATATCGCGCTTGTCGTTAGGCGCCATCGAAGCATCCTTTTTTAGAACGAATATCGGCTTTTTACGCCACTCGATCTGGCGCATCTCACCCTCTTTCATTGGGCTAAGATCTACAGTCGTAAATCCGGCCGCCTTTACGCTAGGAAGCGGGTCCCAGGTCTTTTTAACGGCTACGAGAGTCGCTGCGCCGCCGACTGCGGCTACCGCGCCAAACGCTAGACCGATAAAATCTCGTCTTTCTTGTTTTACGGACATTACTTTCCTTTCAACGGTTTTTGAAGAATAATCGAGATTATACTCTTATGAAAATTAAACTTTCATTTCTCCGTCAAATAGTTTAAATATTTAAATTATTTTTAAATAATCATTTACTATCTCGTATTTTTAAGGCTTTCGGAGGTAAAATTTGATTGCAAATTTGGCTTGGGCGATTAAATTTAACGGTTTGTAAGTCGGCTAAATTTAAATTCGGTTTTGATTTAGCCACACCGTAAAATTTGACGCCGAGCGGCTTTAAATTTACGCCGTCAAATTTGCCGTTTTAGCGGGCAATGCTTGGTTAAATTTGATTTAAAAGGAGAATTTATGCGTATCACTTCGATCGATCATATCGTTTTAACCGTCGCTGATTTGCAACGGACGCTTGATTTTTACGTGCGAGTGCTCGGTATGCGCGAGATTGATTTTGCAAACGGACGCAAGGCTCTGGCCTTCGGCTCGCAAAAGATAAATTTGCACGTAAAAGGCGAGGAGATTTTTCCAAACGCTCTAAACGCAAACGTCGGAACGGCCGATATTTGCTTGCTTACCGATACGCCGCTTGAGTCGGTTTTAGAGGAGTTAGAGGCTGCGGGTATCGCCGTAGAGCAGGGGGGGGTGGTGCCGCGAACGGGCGCGCTTGGAGCGATAAGCTCAATCTACGTGCGGGATCCGGACGGGAATTTGATAGAGATTAGCAGATACGATTAAATTTGACGGGTTTGGAAATTTAACGCCAAAGAGGCGAAGCGTTAAATTTAACCTCAAATTTAACGCCTGTCCTTGTTAAATAGCATTTTATCGCGGCTTACTGCGACTCCCTCGCGTTCATCTTTATATAAATATGTAAGATGTCTATCGCAGCAGGAGTCACGCCGCTGATCTCGCTAGCTGCAAAGAGCGTCGGCGGGGCGAACCTCTCGAGCTTTTCGACCACTTCGTTGCTAAGCCCGCTGATACCGCGGAAGTTAAAGCCTTCGGGGATTTTCACGCTCATCATATCTTTCATGCGGTCGATCTGCTTTTTTTGCTCGGCGATGTAGTGCTGGTATTTGGCTTCGGTTAAAATTTGCTCCAAGCTAGCCTCGTCAAGCGCCTCGAAAAACGGATCTAGCTTGCGCAGCTTTTCGCCAGTAAAGCTTTTCCTGGCGACGATTTTTTGCAGGGTCAAATTTTGGCTGATTATCTCCTCGTCAAGGCTAGCTAAAAGCTCCAAATTTCTCTTCGTCGGCGTGATCTGGGTGCCGTTTAGCAGCTCTAGCCCGCGAGTCAAATTTGACCTTATGGCTTCGATTTTCTCAAACGTCGCTTCGTCTAGCAAGCCAAGCTCGCGGCCGTATCCGCCCAGGCGTAACACGGCGTTATCTTCGCGCAGCAGTAGTCTATACTCGGCGCGGGAGGTAAACATGCGGTAGGGCTCTTTGGTGCCTTTGGTTACTAGATCGTCGATGAGAACGCCGATGTAGGCTTCGTCGCGGCGCAGGACGAACGGCTCTTTGCCATCAAGCGCAAGCGCTGCGTTTATGCCGGCCATCAGCCCCTGCGCGCCCGCCTCCTCGTAGCCCGTGGTGCCGTTGATCTGGCCCGCGAGATATAGTCCGCGCGCCTTTTTGGTCTCTAGCGTGTGTTTTAGCTCGGTAGGCTGGACGTAGTCGTACTCGATCGCGTAGCCGTGGCGCACTATGCGTGCGTTTTCAAAGCCTCTGACCGAGCGCAGCATCGCGACCTGCACTTCATACGGCAAGCTCGTAGAAAAGCCGTTGATGTAGTACTCCGTGGCCTCTAGCGTCTGCGGCTCGACGAAAAGATGATGCCTGTCGCGGTCGCCGAATCTATTTATCTTATCCTCGATACTCGGGCAGTAGCGCGGACCCACGCCCTCTATCTGGCCTGTAAATAGCGGCGCTTTGTCGAAATTTGAGCGTATGATGTCGTGCGTGGTAACGTTGGTGTAGGCGATGTAGCACGGCAGCTGCGTAGGTGCGAAGTCTCTCGTGCGGAAGCTAAAGGGGCTTGGGTCATCGTCGCCGCCTTGGATCTCAAGCACGCTAAAGTCGATGCTTTTGGCGTCCACTCGCGGGCAGGTGCCGGTCTTTAGCCGACCGACTTCTAGACCTAGTTCGCGCAGGCTATCGCTTAGATTTTTGGCGCTTAGCTCGCCCACGCGGCCGGCTTCTAGTTTGTTAAATCCGACGTGTATCAGCCCGTTTAAAAACGTGCCCGTCGTGATGATGAGCTTGCTGGTTTTATACTCGTTGCCTAGGTGGGTTTTTACGCCCGTGATTTCGCCGTTTTGGCTTAAAATTTGCGTTGCGATCTCTTGGCTGATTTCAAGATTTGGTGTATTTAGCAGTAAATTTCGCATATAGACGCGGTATCTATCCATGTCGATCTGAGCGCGGCTGCCTCGCACCGCGGGGCCCTTGCTCTCGTTTAGCACGCGAAACTGTATGCCCACGGCATCGGTCGTTAGCCCCATTTGTCCGCCTAGAGCGTCTATTTCTTTTACGAGGTGGCCTTTTGCTAGACCCCCTATTGCCGGGTTGCAGCTAGCCGCTCCGATCTGCTCGGCTAGGATGGTGATTAGCAGCGTTTTTTTGCCCATTCTTGCGGCGGCGAGGCTGGCTTCTATGCCCGCGTGGCCGCCTCCGACGACGATAATATCATAATTCATATTTAAATTTTCCTTGTCCTTAAAATTCGCGATTTTATCAAAAAACAGATAAAATATACAAAAATTTAAGGAAAGACGACTGGGAAATTTGGCTTAAATTTAGCTTCATTTGCCACCGCGCGAGCTATCTAAACTATCTAAAATACGCTTACGGGTTACAACAAATAGTTATATTTGAAATTTTACAAAAAAAGATCGTTATGCATTTTGCTGCCGCAAAACCTGAAATAGTATCGATATGAGTTTGATAAAATCTTGCGCGAGTTTTACTATGTCGAAGCTATAAATTTAAAATTTCGGGAAATTTTAAATTTACTCTCAAATTTTTTTATTTTTTACTATAATATTTTAAAGAGATTTTCAGAATTTTACCTCAAGGAGAGACGATGGAATTTTTAACACTCGTTTTGATCGCTGTTTGCATGTATGTGCTTATGTTTCGCCCGCAAAGGCAGCGGCTCGCGTTTGGCTTGTTCGGAGCGGCAAGCTTCGTTATGGTTGGCATGTGGTTTGTCTCGACATTTGGCTCGATATTCGGCTCGGGCAATTACTAGGAGGGCGCCGTGTGTTTTAGCGAAAAAAATTTTAATGCCTTGATGGCGACGGCGATTATGCTTATTTTAGTGATCCCTGTAGGCATTGCAAACGTCTGGCTGGGATACGTGGTGGGAGAAAGCCCGTGCGTGCTTTGCTGGTGGGAGCGCATAGGTATGATCTTGGTGGGGCTGCTCGGGCTTTTTATCCTCAGATACGGTCCGCGGCTCAGATACGTCGCGGCGGTCTTTTTCATCGCGGCATTCGGGATGCATATGGGGCTGAGACATCTTGGCAACTTCGTCCAGCTCGACGTAGATATGGGGCTCGGCGCATCGATACTGGGCGTGCGAACCTATACGTGGGCGGCGATCGTGTATTGGGCCGTCGTCATCGTAATGAGCCTCTTTTTGATATTTATCAAAAAAAGCGCGGAGCTAAATGCCGATTTTAGCGGGCAAAGAAGCGTGATCAAGCCCTTTAGCGCATACGGTAAGGTCGTTTTCTATCTCTCCTTCGCGCTTGTTATCTCAAACGGCGTGCAGGCGTTTTTTACAAACGGCATCCCGCCCTACGGCGGCAAAGCGCCCACCGATAGGATGAGTTTAAATTTAGCTATGAGCTCCAAAACGTGGGAAAGATACGTATGGGATAGGCTCAAATCCTTTAATCTCAAAAAGGATTATCCGCAAAGACCCTATATCCGCGGCGTATTCGACACGAAAAAATTTAATGAAAAATTTGCCGACGGTGCGGTGCTCGGCGCTCCAAAGCTACGGCTTTTAGGCACGAAGCAGATTGAGATAAAGATGAATAGAGGCGAGATGATAGCAAGCGTCTCATACGACGAGAAAAATCAAGAGTTCGCCCTTACTTCCTCGTATGCGGGTAGCTACTTCACGAAAGATCTTAAAAATTTCGATAAATTTGCGGTGCTTGATTATCAAAACAGCTGGAATCTGGGCCATACGACGGCGAGCGCCTTCGTAGGAGAGGACCTGCTTGTAATCGGTCAGAACAAGACCGCCTACGGGCTAAAAAGGCTCAAAGAGCCGATGGATAAAGTGATAGAGTATAGGACCTTTTTGCAAACCAGCGGCGATTACGGCAGCTACTTTGAAAAGGGCGTCGATAGATATACCAAGGACGGGCGCCCGTTTCTTACGATGATACGGGCTAAACAGGCGTATGCTTTGGCGTTTGCGGCGGATGAGAAGTTTATGTATATAATCAGCGCGCCCAACGATGTCGTAAAAAACGTCGTAATCGGCAAATTTTTAATAAGCGAACGCAAGCTAAGCGCCGAGGCGTATCTAAAGCCCGTCAAGGGGCTTGAGCTCAAGCAAAAGCGAAATTTTAAGGATTACTACGTCGTAGGGGCCGCGAGCGTAGGCGATCAAATTTTAGCCTACAGCAGAGAGTATAACACGCTGCTTAGCATCAATAAAAACAGCCTTGAGGTCGTGCAGGCCTACGAGATGCCGCAGATGAGCGAGCCTCATTCGCTCGCCGTCGGCGCGGATCGGCTCTATGTGCTCGGCTTTGAGGGCGGCAAAAATCTACTTTACGAGATAGAGCGCCCGTTTTGATCGCTGCAAATTTTAAAATTTATCCGCTGCTTGCGGATTAAACTCGCGATTGAGATGTGCTTTTTGACGGGGTCGCATAAATTTTTAAGACCCCGCGACGCTAAAAGGACGGCGGTAAATTTGAGTCGTTTTCAAGAGTGTATTTTAAGAGAATTTGAGAATCTCGTTTTTGTGAGGTTGCTTAAATTTTTTGTTTATCTACTTAAGGTATTGATATTTTGCACGCGGCGGGGCTTTTGAAATTTGCAAATTTAACCCCGCGTTAAAGTCAAATTTCCTTTGCTATCTTGTTCATCTTGGCAAAAATTTCCGCTCGCTCGCCGTCTTTTAGGTTGCCCATCTCTAGCTTCGTCATCATCTGCATAAAATCAAATTTCTTAAACATTTTCGCGGCCTCTTTGGCTTCGCGCTCGAGTTTTGCGTAGATTTGCGCTTCGTTTTCGTCGCGGGCTAAATTTCGTAAAAACGAGCCCGCCTCGCCGCCGTGAAATTTATCCGCGTCAAATTTACTCGCCGCACTGTTTGAGCTTGCTTTTTCGTTAAACTTATCTAGCATCTGGGCAAAATCGGTCAAATTTGTCGCCGCAAGCGTAGAGCCGGCTAAAAATTTATCGCCTTTTTGACCTTGAGCTACGCGGTTTGCTAAGGTCTTTAAAATCTCGTTTGAAGCGCCGTTTTTGATCTGCATTTTTATCCTTTTTATATTACTAGCAGCAAGTCCTAGCAAAAAGTGTTCCGTCAAATTTTAAAGGCTGCGATTAAATTTTGGCTTAAGCTTTCTGAGGTATTATAGGACTAAAACACTCTTTTTAGTGCATTAGATAGCCTATGCGTAATATTTTTATATTCGCATAAGTTTAATAAAGTACCTATTTTACAGTAAATTTAAAAATAAACTTAAAAATAAATAATTCATAAAAATTAATCTAAAAAATACAAAATTTGTCAGGCAAATGACGGAAATAAATTTCTAAAAGTAATACAATTAGCTCAAGATTTAAGAGAAATCAAGAATCGTAAAACAAGTAGAAAGGAGAATTTATGAAACAGCATAAATTTGTGATCGCCGATTACAAACGTTGTATCGGTTGCGCTACTTGCATGGCGGCCTGTTTTCGTAGCGCTTATGAGCGCGGTAAGCTTTCAAAAGCTAGACTAACAGTGCTACGTCAAGCAAAAGGCGTCATGCCGACGCAGTGTCGCCAGTGCGATGACGGTCCTTGCGCGAACGTATGTCCTACCGGGGCACTCAGGTTTGACGATAACTGCATCGAGCTTCACGAAGAGATTTGTATAGGCTGCAAACTCTGCACGATCGCTTGCCCTTACGGCGCGATAAGCTCGAGCGCGGAGCTCATGCCGTCCGTTAACTACGCGGTAGAGCCTAAGTACTACCTCGAGATCGAGAGCCAGGCGGGCGCGAAAAATACCGCGATCAAATGCGATATGTGTTTCGGGCGCGAAAACGGCCCTGCGTGCGTCGAGGTTTGTCCGACCAGCGCTATCATCATGGTCGATCCTCTACACAGCCGTCACAAGCTTGGCAACAGGATCGAGCAGGAGGCTGCGCAGGATTTCGTAAATAAAATTTTACGCGGAAGCGGAAATTTAAAAGAGCCTCACGTTTTAGCCGATATCGGCGCTCAGGACGTGGACGGCGAGGCTGACGTTATCGTTATCAACGAGCTTGACAAAACTCCTAGCGAGCAAGCAAGAGAGCAAGCGGCGTCAAATTCGCGCGCTATGAACGACGAAAATAGCGGCGCACAAGGGGGTGCGAGATGGTAGGCGTTTATCTACTTTTCTTATTTAGCGCCGCCGTTAGCATCCTGCTCTACGGCGCGCAAAAATCAGCCGTCAAAATCGGCTTTGGATTAAGCGCGATCAGCTGTTTTTACGCGCTTTGCTACTTTGTGGCCAACATGGGCGTTACGCAGGGCTTCGCTCTAGGCGGAGACTTTCTATACGCGCCTAAATTTGAGCTAACTCCGCTTGGAAATTTCTTTAGCTTCGTAGTCGTCTTTATCGGCTTTGCTAGTAGCGTCTACGGTATGAGCTACGCGGAGGAATATATCAAAAAAGCAAACGTCGGCGTTTTCGCCTGTTTGTTTAACCTTTTCATCCTTTCGATGCTTCTAGTCATCAGCGCAAACAACGTATTTTGCTTCGTCGTTTTGTGGGAGCTTATGACGCTTGTTTCGTCTTTCCTCATCCTAGTAAACGACGGCAAAGGCACGCTAAAAGCGGTGATGGTGTATCTTGGTATCGCTCAGGTCGGCGCGTTTTGTATCACGTGCGGACTGCTAGTCATGGCTCACTATGCGGGCAGCATGGAGTTTAGCGATTTTGCTCGCTTAAATATGCCTGCTGCGGTTAGCGTCGTCGTGTTTATATTATTCTTAGTAGGATTTGGTAGTAAAGCGGGTATGTGGCCTTTCCACGTATGGCTACCGATGGCTCACCCTGCTGCGCCTTCAAACGTCTCTGCTCTAATGAGCGGCGTTATGATAAAGGTTGCGCTATTTACTCTAGTCAAATTTACGCTTTTCTTACCGCTAAGCATATATTTTGGTCTAGCGGTTTTGATCCTGGGTGCTGCTAGCTCACTGTTTGGCGTTCTTTACGCTCTTTGTCAGCACGACTACAAAGCGCTTCTTGCCTATCACTCAGTTGAAAATATCGGCATCATCTTGCTTGGTCTTGGTACCGGTCTATACGGGCTAGCTGCAGGAAATAACACTCTTGCCGCGATCGGATTTTTAGCAGGATGCTACCACGTGGTTAACCACGCGATATTTAAAGGACTATTGTTCCTTTGCGCGGGTTCGGTTTTGCACGCTACGCACACCCGCGATATGGACGTACTAGGCGGCCTAGCTAAAAAGATGCCTTGGACATCTGTTGGTATGTTTATCGGTATTATGGGTATCGCAGCGCTTCCTCCTGTTAACGGCTTCGTGTCTGAGTGGTTTACATACCAAGGTATGCTTCAAGGCGCGCTAGAGCAGGGCATTTTCGTTAGATACGCCTTTACGCTTTCAGTCGTTGCGCTAGCACTTACGGGCGTGTTAGTCGGCATGCACCTTAAGCTTTATGCCGTAATCTTTGCGGGAACTCCAAGAGATAAGAAAATTTGGGACAACGCAAAAGAAAGCCCGATATTTATGGTGCTTGGCATGATCGTGCTAATGATAGGCTGCGTCGGATTTGGCGTCGGAGCGAACGTTGTCGTCGGCTACATAATGACGGCTGTAAATTCGATAGGCGGCGCAGGCGGTTACGTAGCTAGCCACGGTATAAATTTGACATCAAATTTAGGCAGTATCGTCTCTACTCCGTTAATCGCTATCATCTTATGTTCTACTATGGTTTTGCCTTTTGCGATTTTAGCTTTCATGAAAGCAAACCGCGAGAAACCTCGCGAGACAGATCCTTGGGCTTGCGGATTTAAATACAGCTCTCGCAT
The DNA here is from genome assembly GCF_014253065.1 of Campylobacter massiliensis. Classification (NCBI taxonomy): domain Bacteria; kingdom Pseudomonadati; phylum Campylobacterota; class Epsilonproteobacteria; order Campylobacterales; family Campylobacteraceae; genus Campylobacter; species Campylobacter massiliensis. The sequence goes on along the minus strand of NZ_JACLZK010000002.1, from coordinate 867,414 downwards.
GCAAATGACGGGCGGTCCTTTCACCGGCGATCTAAGACGCATAATGAACTGGCTGTTTAAAGGCGAGAGAAAAGTCGTAACCAAGGGCTATTTTAACCCGGTCGAATACCACAACCATCCAAAAGATATCTGGTGGGGGCTATTTTACGAACCAGTGATCGAGTGGAGCAAGAAAATAGCCGATAAAATAGGCATAATGCAAAGCGGCTACACCAATGTTTACGCGCTATATATACTCGTATATCTTTGCGCGATACTAGCGGTTAGCTACTTTTTGATATAGGGGGCGTGAGATGGAAATTTTACAGACTATATTTTTAATGATATTTCAAGTCGTCGTCATCGTCTTAGTCGCGCCGCTATTTGACGGTATGGCCAGAAAACTAAGAGCCAAACTGCAATCAAAACAAGGCAGCGATTTTTTCCAGACGTATCGCGACATCATAAAGCTATTTAGACGCGGCAGAACCGTGCCTGAGTGCTCTCACTGGGTATTTAGATGGGCGCCGTTTTTCTTATTTGCCACTTCGGCGGCGATACTAGCGGCTATTCCTATTACTTATAGCAAGAGCACGATTTTCGGAGCTTACTCCGATATTTTCGTGATCCTTTATCTAGGTGCGCTTTTGAGATTTGTTTTTGGCGCCGCATCTTTAGATAGCGGTAACCCGTTTGCGGCTACCGGCGGCGGTAGAGAGCAAACTATAGCCGTTTATGTCGAGCCTGTTATGATAATGTGCCTAATCGTCGTTATGCTAGCGGCAGGAACGTCAAATTTGGTCGAGATACAATCAATGGTAAAAAGCGGCCAGATCGGATATCAGATCCCAAGCTTTGCGGTTGCTTCGATCGCGTTTTTGTGGTGCATATACGTTGAGACGGGCAGAAAGCCTTTTGACCTAGCAGAAGCCGAGCAAGAGTTACAAGAAGGCTTGCTAGGCGAATACGCGGGTTCTGATCTAGGTCTAGTTCAAGCGGCGCTTATCTTAAAACAATTTGCGATGATAGGACTTTTCCTCGCGATTTTCGAGCCGTGGAACTTTAGCAATCCTTTCCTAGCCGTTATAATTTTCGTTTTAAAGGCGGGAGTGTTTTACGTAGCGGCCGTGTTTATAGACAACTTCGGACCGAGATTTAAGATGACTTCGTCCTTGCGTAAAAACGCGGTAGCCGCTCTAGCCATATCTTTCGTGGCTTTGACGCTTTACGTCGTGGGGGTGTGAGATGAATGCAGATATGACTATGTTAGACGCATTAGCTATCGGCATGATAGTAACGTCTTTGGCGGTATTTGGGCTACGTAACCTAAAGCTATCCGTCATCGTTTACGCGATCGAGACATTACTTTTAGTCGGTATATTTGCTATGTTGGCGTCTAAATTTAACGCGTCGCAGCTATCCATGTGGGCGGTAGTGGCGTTTTTTACGAAGGTTTTATTCGTACCGGCGATCTTGCTTTGGTTGATTAAAAAGCTTAACGTCGTTAGCGAAGACGAGCCTGTGGGCGGCTTTTTCGTAAGCCCTGTTATAGCGATGGGATTTTCTCTAGCCATAGCGATGAGTATCAACCCGATATTCCTTCAATTTTCGCTAATCCAAGAGAAAATAATGCTACTAGCCGCGGTTTGCGTGTTTATGATGGGAGTTTTCGGCTTTATGCTTAGAAACTCTTTTATCAAGCAAATTTTAGCCTACTGCCTTTTTGAAAACGGCATACATCTAAGCCTAGCGCTCATGGCTTACAACTCAAACGAGCTTGTCGAGCTTGGTATCTTAACGGACGCGATTTTCGCCGTTATCATCATGAGCGTCTTAGCTATCAGATTTTATAAAGCATACGGCAGCCTTGATACGTCTAAGGCTACGAATTTAAGGGGATAGAGATGGATAGTTTAACTTTGATATTAATTTTACCGCTTCTTGGAGCGATATTGCTATTTTTCTCTCCGAAAAATTACGCGACTTTGAGTTTGCTTCACGTTGCGGTTAGCGCGGTTACGTCTTTGGCGTTGCTATTTAACGTAAGCAAGGTTTTATCGGGCGGTACTTTTTACGCGCACGGTAAATTTTTGTTCCTAGATAGCCTTGGCTGCGTGTTTTTGGTGCTTATCGCGGTTACGGGCTTTTTGGTAAATTTGTACGCGACTCACTATATGAAATGGGAGCTCGAAGAGGGCCATATAAATTTGGACGCGCTTAGAAAATACTACGCGCTTAGCCACGTGTTTATCTTTACGATGACTCTAAGCGTCATCTGTAACAACGTTGCCTTTATGTGGGCTGCGATCGAGGCTACTACGCTTTCATCGGTGTTCCTAGTCGCGATCCTAAAAGATCAAAAATCAACCGAGAGCGGCTATAAATACATAGTCCTTTGCTCTATCGGCCTAGCGTTCGCGCTTTATGCGACCGTGCTTCTTTACTCTGCGACTTTTGCGGAGATAAAAGACGGCGAAACTGCGATGCTATGGACGGGCATAATGGCAAACGCTAAAAATTTGAGCCCCGACGTCGCAAAGCTAATCTTTGTCTTTGCGCTTATCGGATTTGGTACGAAAGCCGGCCTTGCTCCTACGCATACGTGGCTTCCGGACGTTCACGCCCAAGGCCCTGCGCCGATTTCGGCTCTGCTTTCAGGCGTTTTGCTAAAGTGCGCGATGTTAGCTCTTTTTAGATATTACGCTATCGCGGCTCAAGCTACGGGTATGGAGTTCGTTCAAAGCGTGATGATAATCTCAGGCCTTATTACTCTATTTGTCGGCGGTATATTCCTCGTTAGACAACACGACGTAAAGAGGATGTTTGCCTACCACTCTATCGTGCATATGGGCGTTATAGCCTTTGCATTGGGAGTCGGCGGACCTTTGGGGCTATTTGCGGCGATTTTCCACTGCTTAGCTCACAGCTTTACAAAAGCTCTTGCGTTTTGCTCAACGGGCAACATCGCTAGAATTTACGGTCACAAAGATATGACTAAAATGGGCGGTATGGTAAAGATTGCACCGATAACCACTATGATGTTCGGCGCTGCGGTTTGTTCGCTAGTAGGCGTCCCTGCGTTTGCGATATTCGTCAGCGAATATAACGTATTCGTCGGCGCTATAAACAGCGGTCAATATTTTAGCACCGCGCTATTTGCGATAGCTCTTGCGATCATCTTTATCGCGGACTTCTCGCACTTTAACATGGCGAGTTTCGGCGAGCCTAAAGCCGCGGTCGTTCACAATAAAGAGATGAGCATAGTAGAAAATTTACCGCTTATCCTGCTTTGCGCGCTAATCATAATATTTGGCGTTTGGCACGTAGAAAACTTTTACGCTCTAGTCAATGAGGGCGTCAAAATAATGATGGGAGTTTGAAGATGAGAGGCGATAAATTTGTAGAAATTTTAAAAACAAAGGTAAAGGTTTTAGAAGTAACACGCCAAGCCGACGACCAAATCACGGTTTTAGTCGACAGAAACGACCTTCCGCTTGCGGTTAAGACCCTTTACTACGATATCGGCGGCTTTTTAAGCACAATGATACCAAACGACGAGAGAACTATAAACGGCTGTTTTGCGCTTTACTACGCGATATCTATGGAAGGCAGCAAGATGACGGAGGCGGATGATTTTGCCGCTGAGGATAAGTGCTTTATCACCGTTAAAACATTGATTCCAGGCGTCGATCCGACGTTTCCGTCCGTTACTCCGCTAGTGCCTGCTTGCGTGTGGTACGAGAGAGAGGCATTTGATATGTTCGGCCTAGTAGCCGAAGGACTGCCTGACAAACGCCGCCTAGTTTTAGCGGACGATTGGCCCGACGGCCTTCATCCGCTTAGAAAAGACGCGATGGACTACCGCTATAGACCGGACCCCGTCGCTCATCAAGACGAGCCTGACGCCGAGTTTTTATTTCCTAGCGGCGATAGCGTAGTAGACGTACCGCTCGGACCTTTACACGTAACGAGCGATGAGCCGGGACACTTTAGGCTATTTTGCGACGGCGACGAGATCATAGACGCGGACTACCGCCTCTTTTATCAGCACCGCGGTATGGAAAAGCTAGCCGAAAACCGTATGAACTACGATCAGATGGGTTACCTTGCGGAGCGCGTCTGCGGTATATGCGGTTACGCTCACGCGATTGCGTGTATCGAAGCGGCCGAAAAGGCTATAAAACTAGAAATTCCGCTAAGAGCGCAAGCTATCCGCGTAATCTGCCTTGAGATCGAGCGCCTTCACAGCCACCTGCTAAATATCGGTCTAGCTTGCGAGGTAACGGGCAACTATAACGCCTTCATGCATATCTTTAGAGTGCGCGAGTACTCCATGGAGCTAGCCCAACTCGTAACCGGCGGCCGCAAAACCTACGGTAACGTCATAATGGGCGGACTTCGCCGCGATATGACCGATAACGAAATCAGGCAAGGTATTGCTATCATAAACAAGCTTGACGTTCAGATTACGGAAATTTGGGACGCGGTCATGGATGATAAGCGCCAACTAGGACGCTGGAAGGGCGTAGGCGTACTTGATAAACAAGTAGCTCGCGACTTTAGCCCGGTCGGTCCAAATATGAGAGGTTCGGGCTTTAAGCGCGACAACCGTTACGACCACCCTTACGACTTCTTTAAACATATCGAATTTGAAGTCGCGGTCGAGCACGGCGGAGACGTATTTAGCCGCGAAGTCGTGAGATACAAGGAGCTAAAACAGTCTATCCATATCATCAGACAGTGCTTTGAGCTAATGCCTCAAACGCCGATCATGATAGATCCAAAAACTATGATCAAGCCTGAAAATTTCGCGCTCGGATACGACGAAGCTCCTCGCGGAGAAAACGTCCACTGGATCATGCAAGGCAGCGCACAAAAGGTTTTCCGCTGGAGATGCCGCGCGGCTACGTATAACAACTGGCCGAGCCTCCGCTATCAGTTCCGCGGAAATAACATCTCTGACGCCGCATTGATCGTTTGTTCGCTCGACCCGTGCTATTCGTGCACAGAGCGCGTTACGGTCGTGGACGTAAATACTAAAAAGAGTAAAATTTTAACCGAAAAAGACCTTAAGAGATTTTGCCAAACTGGCAAGATTAGCAAAAAGGATTTAAGATGATGAAGTTATTTGACATAACCGAAAAATACGGAAAGGCGACCTACGCCTATCCGTTTGAGCCCTACAAAGTGCCCGAGAATTTCCGCGGGCAGCCGTTTTATACCTACGAGCTTTGCGTAGGTTGCGCGGCGTGCGGCGTAGCGTGCCCTAGTAATGCCATAGAGCTAAAGATGAACGAAAAGCAAGATAAGCTCGTGTGGCAGTTTGATTGCGGACGTTGTATATTTTGCGGACGCTGCGATGAGGTTTGTCCAACCGGCGGCGTACGACTAAGCCAGGGTTTTGAGCTTGCGGTTAAATTTGACAAGAGCGCGCTAATCCAGCGCGGCGAGCTAGAGATGCAAAAGTGCAAATGCTGCGGCAAGCCGTATACGCCGGTTCGCCTCATCAACTATACTTTTTCAAAGCTTAGTACGGCAAATTTACTCCCGGGCAGACTAGAGGAAGCCAAAGACTACCTCTACATCTGCCCTGAGTGCAAAAAAGCGCAATCTGTCGAGCGCTTAACTAAAGACGTAGAGGAGGGGATAAAATGAGCCTTTATCAAGTTCCCGAAAACATAAAAACGGCAAACGACCTAACCGCAAAGCTAGAGCATCTAAAAAATATCAAACGAAGCTTTAGTGTTTACCGCATCGACTGCGGCAGTTGCAACGGCTGCGAGATCGAGATCTTCGCCGCCATCACGCCGATGTGGGACCCTGAGCGCTTCGGCTTTAAGCTCGTAGCCAACCCTCGCCACGCAGACATCCTAGTCTGCACCGGCCCGGTTACGCGCCAGATGTACTATCCGCTACTTCGCGCTTACGAAGCAGCTCCAGATCCTAAGATCGTGGTGGCTCTTGGAGCCTGCGGTAGTACGGGCGGTATCTTTTACGACGCTTATAGCGTCTGGGGCGGTATAGATAAGATTATCCCCGTAGACGTCTATATCCCGGGCTGTCCTCCGCATCCGGCTAGCGTCATCTACGGCCTTGGTATGGCTCTTGGCATCATAGACCAAAAGCTACAAAAAAGAAGCTTCGAAAAAGACGACTGCAAAGCTCCGGCCGTTACGGAGTCTATCATGGGCAATATCCTTTTCGAGCGAGATTTGGAAGCCGAGTCAAAGAGGCTAATGAGCTATATATTCGGCAGGACGTTGTTTGCTAAGTATATGGACGCAGCTAAAACATCGCCCGATATCCATGACGTAGCGGCGACCAAAAAAGCTATGCTAGAAGCCATGTATAAAGAAGAAGATCCTAGATATGCCGAGTGCATGGGGCTTTTATACAACGACGTTTATCTAAAATACGCAAACGCAAAACAGAGCGAAAACGCGATCGACGTCAAAAAAGAAATCTGGGATAAAAGATGATAAGAGTCTATAAGCTCACTCGCCGCCACATGGACGAAAACGAAAAAATGCCCAAAGAGCTAAAAGATATCAAGCTCTTTTCTACCTGCGTCGGTCACGGCGTGGGTACGATCGATTTTAGCCAAAAGCTACTCGATATCAAAGACGAGGAGTATGATCGTATCGTCGCTAGCGGCGGCGAATACGTCAAATTTAAGCTTGGAAATTTGAGTAAGTATTTCGAGGTGGAGATATTTAGGGAGCATGCGGTTAGGCTCATTTCCGAGCTTTGCGAATGTGAGCTAAAAAAAGAGCTTGAAAATCTGCGTGAGGGATATCTGGTGCTTAGGAAGGATTTTTGATGAAATTTAGCTCAAATTCGGCAAACGCTCACGGGTTAAATTTGGCGCGCGGAGGGCTTTTGGGATGAAAAAGGCTTTACTTTGCATCGGCAATCCCATGCGCGGAGACGACGACGTAGGTAACGAAACAGGGCGAATCGTCGAGGCAAATTTGAAAGATTGGCGGGTATTTTACGGACAGGACGTGCCTGAAAACGAGTTTGGCGCACTTAGAGAATTTGAGCCTGATATCATCGTCGTGGTAGACGCGATGAGCGGGTTTAAAGACGGCGCGATCGAGTTTTTCGATCTTAGTAACGAGCGCGACTATATCTACTCGACGCACAACCTACCCACGCCCGTACTTTTAAGCTACCTGCGCAAAATTTGCCCCAAAACACTGTTTTTGGGCATTAGCGTTTTGCTTGAAAACGTGCTTGATTTTAAAGAGGGCTTAAGCGAAAATGCGAAAAAAAGCGCGCAAAAAGCCTTTGAACGTATCTTAGAGATAGATAAAAATTTAAATTAGGAGGAGGAAAAGATGTTAAATCCTGCAGAAACCGCTCAAGCGATATCTAATTCGATGGAGCATAAGGCGCATACTCCGTTAGTAAGCATTATTTTTCTAGCCATTATGGCGGGTGCGGCGATTGCTATGGGCGATATTTTTTGGGCGCACTCGACCGTGGGCATGGCTGAAAAGCAGTCTATAGGACTAGCAAATTTCATCGGTGGCATCACCTTTAGCTGCGGTCTCATGATGGTCGTTTTCTACGGCGGGCATCTATTTACGAGCTCGGTTTTAAGCGGCGTTAGCGCGTATGAGGGCAAGCTAAATTTAGGTAAAACCATTAACTACTGGGCGATCGTTTGGGTTTTTAACTTCGTCGGCGGCGCGCTAATTGCTTATATGTATTATTACTCTGGCTTACCGCTAAAATACGACGGCTACATCTTGCAGCACTTCGTACCGGCCGGTATCGGCAAGATCACGGCGCCGTTTCACGAGCTATTTATCCGCGGTATCTTTTGTAACGTGTTCGTTTGTATGTCTATCTGGACTGCGACCAGCGAGAGCAACCTTGCGGGTAAATTCTTTGCGATCATGTGGATGATCGGCGCGTTTGTCGCATGCTCTATGGAGCACTGCGTGGCAAATATGTTCATCATCACCGAAGCCATCATCTCAAAAGCACACTACATAGCAGCAAGCGGCGGCGACGTCAATGCTGCGGCAGCGTTGCTCCACACTACGGCCGATAAGCTAGATGTGCTAAACTGGGGAAATTTCATCGTTAAAAACCTAGTTCCGGTTACGCTGGGCAATATCTGCGGCGGACTTTTCTTTGTGGGACTAGTTGGATTTATGGCGAATAAATTCGACATGAAAAAGAAATAATTTTAATTCCCCGGCTCGGCTGGATTTCAAATAGTTTTCGGCTAGGATACTCGGGTCACGGACGACCGGTCCGCTCCCGTCGTATCCGACGCAAACTATTTAAACTACACACAATCCGTCTGGAATATTTGTCTCATATCTTTATAAATTCGTAAATTTTACTTGCCAAGACCCGTATCTTGAAAACATAAATTTGAAATATACGGCGCGTCAGCGCCAAATTTAGATCCGCACAAAGTGCAGCAACATCTCACGTGTAGTGGGGTTAGAGAGGGCTTAGGAGAGGAAGGGGCGACACTTCATAAGTAGGCCTGCTCGCAGTTACGAGCCGCAGGCGAAGTAAAGCCCCCTTCCCCTTTAACGAAGAAGTAAAACGACTCCAGACAATCGTTTTCGTTTAAAGAAATTTAAAACGCATAGCGTAAAATTTGACAAAACTAAATTTAGCGTCTTAAAGATACGGGTTTCACCTCGTAAAATTTAAATTCAGTTCGTATAACTTTGTAACTTCTCAAGGTCGATTATCAAAAACTCGTGCGAGGGTAATGCATCTTGCTACTTTAAACCCGCTTTGTGTTATTTAAATTCCAAACCTTACGACAAACGGATAAAATTTAGGGTTAAAATTATTTTGCCGAGGCGTCTAGTACGACTCTAAATATCGCGCCTTTTTCGCCGTTAGCCACGCTTATGTCTCCGTTAAATTTCTCTTTTGCTATCATTTTCGCGATATACAGACCTATACCTGTTCCTTTTTCGGACTTGGTCGTGAAGTACGGGTCAAAAATCTTTGCCGCGACCTCGCTAGGGATGCCGCCTGCATTATCTTCTATTTCGATTATTATCTCGTTTTCTTCTTTTTGGGTGTGGATATTGATAAACCCGCCTTCCGTGCCTTTGGTTTCGATGGCGTCTTTTGCGTTTATGATGATATTCATCAAAATTTGCGATAGCTCGTTTTTATTGGCAAATATAAAAATATCCTCAGGGCACGAAATTTCAAGCTTTATGTGTCTATGTTCTATGACTGTGCCTATTATGCTCAAGATGCCGTCTATCGCGCTTTTTATACTAAATTCTCTTTTTACGTCGTCTTTTTTATAAAAATTTCTAAAATTTTCTATCGTATTTGACATGAACTCGATCTGATAGAGCGAATTTTCTACCGCATCTTTAAAAATTTCGTCGCTTAGCTTGCCTCGTTTTTTAAAAGCTCTTAAATTTTGAACCGTCAAAGAAAGCCTGGTTAGCGGATGTCGCCACTGGTGAGCTATGTTGCCGATTAACTCGCCAAGCTCGGCGAATTTGTTTTGATTTTGTAGTAACCTATCTTTTTTAGCGATCTCAAGCGTTTTAAGCGCGATCGTATCGTCTAAATTTTTAGCTAGTTTGCCAAGCTCGCTCGTTTCTTTGGATACCGCGGTAAAGATTTTTCTGATCGGCTTAGTGAGGATAAAGGTAAAAACCACCGCCATTAGCGCGGCAAAAATCAATATAGAGACGATCATTTTGTTGTTTTCCATGTTGTTTATTGCGGGCTTATGACCTTGAAGCGTTAGATAAAATTTCTCTTGCCCGATAAAAAACGGCATCGCAAAGGTTTCGCCCTTTATTAGTCCGTATTTTTCGGAGGCGGTCAAATTTGCCCAAAAATCTTTACCGAACTCGCCTGTGACTCTCTTTTTGACGCGCGAGAGATTTTTGTCTGCTAGATTGTCTTTGAGATAAACTCCTTCGTCATTAATCACGAAAATATCGTAAATCATCGACTTTATCATCTCGTTCATGATCCCTTCCAAGCAAATATCAAGCTCAACTGTCCCTTTTAGCGTGTTTGCCGCATAGAGCGGAGCCCTGAAACTAACGGAAGCTTTGCCCGCTTCGTTTAAACGAAAACCATAAATTTGCACCTGCTCTTTTTGTAAAATTTGATTTTCTACGGGCTTAAAATTTATATTTTTTATCAGATTTGCTTTATCGTCTCTTACGTACTCGAGCGTTTGTTTGGCGCCCACGTATCTTAGGGCTTCTATATCTTTGTCCGCTTGCATTATCGTTATAAAAAATAAATCCGCGTAGTCTGATTCGTCGTCTAGATATTTTAAGAAAAATTCGTTATCCGCCGCAGAGGCTAGAGTTTGCTTTTTGGCGTTTAAATTCATATAAAATTTATCTATCTTATCGCTTGCTTGCATCATTATCTCGCGTTCGAATTTTTTATAGTTTAGATCGCTGGTAAAATATATATGAATCACGGCGATGGAGACGATAAGTATCATCGTAAAAGCGATATAAGATAAAAATAGCTTTATCTCGAAATTTTTCTTTTGGGCGGAGATGTCTTTAGTCTTGATCATGTTTTTCTATCTTGTAGCCGATATTTCGGACGTTTATAATAAAATTTTCATTTAGTTTTTCACGGATTTTTTTGATCTGCGTTCTGAGGGTGTTGTCGCATACGTCTTTTTCGTCCCAGACGTAATCTTTTATTGTATTTGGATCTATCGTGAGGCCGATATTTTTTACTAAAATATACAGTAGCGATTTTTCTTGTTTATTGAGTTCGACTAAATCGCCTTTAAAATACAAATTCATATTCTTAACGTCAAAGGCGTAGTTTGGGCTGATTTTTACCTTGTCGTCGTTTGCGTTTTTGTGCAAGATGGCATTTATTCTTATTTCAAGCTCTTCTAGCAAAAACGGCTTTTTAAGATAATCGTTACAACCCAGCTCAAAGCCTTTTTTGATATGGTCTATATCGTCTTGTGCCGTTATGTAAACGACGGGCGTCTCGATACCGTCCTTTCTGATGAGTTTTAGCGTCTCAAAGCCGTTTATAACCGGAGTGTTGATATCGAATAAAAATATATCGTAAGCGCTTAAAACGGCGTTATCCAAAAGCTCTTTGCCGTTAGCGTAAAAGTCGAGCTTGTGCCCTTCAAGCTCGAAATAATCCTTTAGCTGCTCGCATATAAACAAGTCGTCTTCAAGAAGCAATATTTTCATCTTATCCTCGCTTGCAGTCAAATTTGAGTCCATTTTATTCTATTTAGCTTGATATTAACTTAAATAGAAAAATTAGTCCAAAAATAATATTTTAGGCACTTTCGAGGCACTTTAACGTTTTAATATTTCAAGTAGATAAAATTTTAATACAAGGAGGAAGCTATGAGGAATGCGATAAAATTTGCGCTTGCGATCGCACTTTTATGCGCGTACGCTCTTTGCGGCGCCGAACCGGCCAAAGAGCCGCCCAAGGAAAAGATGCACGTCGAGAGCGTAGCCGACGGCGACACCTGTATAAAGTGCCACGTCGGCATAGAGCCGATTAGAGACGCTAAGTCAGATATGATGCAGCAAATTTTAGCCATGGGGCAAGGGCTCGGCGATAGCGGAGCCTGTTCTGTCTGTCACGGAGGAAATCCGGACAAAGGCTCGTTTGAAGACGCTCACAAAGGAGCTCCCAGTGCTCATCCGGGAGGACTTAGCGAGTTTGTAAGAGATCCGGGTTCTATCTGGATAGCGGATAAAACCTGCGGTATGTGCCATGCCGATACTTTGGCAAATGCTAGAAAATCGCTTATGGCTACGGAGGCGGGCAAAATCCAAGGAAATTTGCACTCTTGGGGTAGCGAACCGACGCATAAGGTCAAATTCGGCGATCACGCCGTAAAAGACGACGACGGAGTAACGCCTGCATGGGGTAGCAAAGAATACAAAGAGTATATGACTCAACTAATCACGAAATATCCCGATCAGTTTCCGACCGAGCTTAAACAAATCCCGTTACCGCCTAGCGGACCCGAGGATTTTAATGGAAAAAGCGAGAAAGATATAGCCTATATGGCCTCTATCACGTATCAAAGGTCGGGTTGCCAGTCCTGTCACATCGGCGCTAGAGGCAGAAAAATAAGGGGTGACTGGCGCGGCATGGGGTGTTCTTCTTGTCATATTCCTTACGGAGTAGAGGCTTTTTACGAGGGTAGCGACCCTACGATAGATAAAAAAGAAAAAGGACATCTGCTCGTGCACTCCATGCAGTCAAGCAGAGAAGTAAAAGTAAAAACCGCAAAAGGCGTAGAATTTAGCGGTATACATCCGGTTACCTGCGGTTCTTGCCACAGCGGCGGTAAGAGGATCGGCGTATCGTATCTGGGGCTTATGGAGCAGCCTTATGGCTCGCCTTTCATAGACGGCGCTAAAGATCAAAACGCGCTTCACGGCTCAAAATATAAGCATATCAAAGAGGATTTGCACTATGAGGCCGGTATGACTTGCCAGGACTGCCATACCTCTATCGACGTTCACGGCGACGGTACAATATTTGGCACTACTCTAGCTCAAGTAGAGATAGAGTGCTCCGACTGCCACGGCACGAATGATAAATTTCCATGGGAGCTAAAGCTGGGATTTGGTGAAAATTTCAAAATAAAAACTCCGGATAAGCCGCGAGGCTTAGCTATGCAGCTGCCTGAATGGATGAAACAAGGAACAATCTACGATAAAGAGGGCGGTTATCTGCTATCTACCAGAGGAAACCCTCTAGGCAACGTAGTAAAAGCAAAAGACCAGGATAAGGTTATAGCGCATTTGGCTAGCGGCAAAGACCTTGAAGTACCGCTTGTAAAAAACGGCGTAAAAAATAATAGCTTCAAGTCTAAAAACGCACGCCTGGCGATGCATGATATACCGTCTCATACGAAGGGTATGGAGTGCTATGCTTGCCACGCTACGTGGGCGCCGCAGTGCTACGGCTGCCACGTCAAGATGGACTATGCTTCGGGCAAAAACGGTACGGACTGGATAGCTTCTGCGTCTACGCACTTTGCAAACGGCGAAACTAGCGAATCAACTATCGGCGCAAAAGGCAAGCCGCTATTTGGTTCATTTACTCAGTCAAGAAGCTATCTAAGATGGGAAGACCCGGCTCTTGGCATAAACGGCGAAGGACTTATTACGCCGATAATTCCGGGTTGTCAGGTGATCTTTAGTATAATAGGCCCGGACGGCAAAACCGTAACGCTAAATAAGCGAGCCGACGTTCCGGATAACGGACAGATGCTGGCTCCGGATATGTCGCCTACGCAGCCGCATACGACAAGCAGGATAGCTAGGACTTGCGAGTCTTGCCACTCTAACCCTAAAGCCATAGGCTACGGTATCACGGACGGTCAATATATGAACGGTCAAGACAAAGACTTGCGCCTTGATATACAAGACCTAAAAACCAAAGAATTTGCTACCGAAAATACAGCTTTGCAAATCAAAGCCATACCGGGACTAGAGCACGATCTGTCTCAAGTCGTAACTAGAGACGGCAAGCAATTGCAAGCCGTCGGAACGCACTGGCCGGATTCCAGAATGCTGGATAAAGAGCTAAGGGATAAGATCGAAAAGATAGGCGCGTGCATAGGTTGCCATCAAAATATGTCCGATAAGGCCTTGTGGGATAAGATGAGCAGCGACAAGACGCTAAATGCTAAAGAGCATATTGACAAGATGAACGAGACGCTGCATAAAGCGGCTAAGATCAAAAAATAAAACGCAAAAAGGGGCGAACGCATTCGCCCCTTAAAGGAGTGTTTATGGATACTAAAATTTTAATAAAAATACTTCTACTCTCGTCTATGGCGATACTAGGAGGCTGTAACGAAAAGGCCGCCAAAACCGCAAGCATGGATAAAACACCCGGACAAACGATAAGCGCTAACGAAAAAGTAATATACGCCGCAAACGACTCGGCGATATTTGATTTTTTTCAAGATAGCGCAAAGATAGCTCCGAACGAAAAAATCATGATAATAGTCTTTGGCACGAATACCGATCCGTATTCTGATCAGCTAAAGGCCGACGTTAAAAATAATCCCGAACTCGGCGCTAGATTAAAAGGCGAATTTTCGTCGTATTATCTAAGAGCGCATAAAAATTTAAATCACAAATTTTACCACGACGGCGAATTTATGGACGTAGACACGAAGACGCTACTATCTATCTACGCTATCGACGCTACGCCTAGTATTATATTTTCCGACGAAAAAGGCAAAGTAATCCTCATGGTGCCAGGATACATGCCGCCGAAGCAATTTTTGCAGACGATGAATTTTATGAAAGAGGGCATTTGGAGAGATAAAGATAGGAAAAACGGCGAAATTTACGAAGCGCTTAGGGACTACTACCTAAAGCACGGCATAGACGTGACGAAAAAGGAAAGTAAAAAGTGAGAAAGGCCGCTTATTTTTTGCTGGCGTTTTTGATGTCTTGCGTTTTTGCTGCAGACCGCGGAGAGCCTATTTTACTATCTGCGGACGATAAGGGCGTGATGTTAATCTTTGAAAGCAAGGATTGCGAGTATTGCGAACGCCTAAAGCTAGATTTGGAAGAAAACGCCGAACTTGCAAATTTGGCCAAAGACTTTAACGTCTACCGCATCGACGTAAATGAAAATAACGAATATGCTTTAAGAGACCAGAAAAACGTAAAAGATACTCTTGCGCTAAGGATTGCTCTTGAAGCAAAAGAGATCCCAAACGTAGTGATTTTCGATAAATATTGGAATAAAATTTTCCAACTCCCCGGATACGCCAGCCCCGCTCAAATGAGCGTGTTTATGGGGTTCGTCAAGGGACTAAACGAGGGAAAATATAAGATAGAGCAGTGGAGAGAATACCTTAGTCAAAACGGTATTTTATAAATTCAGTTCGTATAGCTTTGCAGCTTTTCATAATCCACTATCAAAATTTCATGCGGCGTTATGCGCCTGATGATATCGTCTTTGATTAGTTCGTTAAACGCCGTGCTTGCGCTTTGACGCTTGAGTCCGACGAAGCTTGAAAGCACCTTTAGCGAAAACGGTAAAAAGACGTAGTGATAGCCGTTTTGCGTCAAATTTTGCTCGGCGGCGAGCTCGACTAGGAAGTTTGCGATGCGCCCCTTAGCGCTTTCAAAAAGTATCGATTTTATGATTTGGCGCTGCAGTAGCGAGATGTTTACGAGCGTGTCGGCGTATGCTTTGGCAAATCTCTCGTTTTTTAGCAGTTCGCCCATGTCGTCTGCATCGATCGAGTAGATCTCGCTGTCCTCTAGGATCTCTAGCACGCATACGTCGTCTATGATCGAGATGTTGTCTTTTTGGAGATGATAGACGATAAACTCCTCGCCATCCTCGAAAAACGAGAGCTTGCCCGAGCCGCTTTTAAGTATCACGACTTTGATGGATTCGGCGTAGATCGCGGCGCCTTTGGCTAGAAACTCGCGGTTAAATTTAGCGAGTTCGTTTTGGTCCAAAACGTCTAAAATATCGGTCTCAAGTAGGCCTAGTCGTGATTTTTTCAAGTTTATCTTTTCTTGTGGTTTAAGATTAAGTTCCTATTTTATCTTAATATTTTTAAAGTGTATTAAATTTACCGAGGCAGGGCGCGATCATCCTGCTAGTTTTGCATATTTGCGTCGCGACAAAAATCGGGCGGCTAAAATTTAGACGGTAAATTTAGCCCGCTCTGAGGCTAAATTTTATAAAATAGCTCAAAATTTAAGGACGAAAAATGTTTAACGGACTGATTAGAGAGATCGCGCAGGTTGCGAGTTATTCGCAAAATACCCTGCGACTAAAAGCCGCATACCGCCCTAATTTAGGCGATAGCGTCGCGGTAAACGGCGCATGCTTAAGCGTGACGCAGCTGCACGCAGACGGCTTTAGCGTGGAGCTTAGCGCCGAAACTAGGGCGCACATAGTGACGGAAAATCTGCGCGGACGCGTGCATATCGAGCCTGCGATGCGGTTAGCCGACCGCGTGGACGGGCATCTACTGCAGGGCCACGTAGACGCTATCGGCGAGGTCGCGCGTATAGAGCGGCGCGAAAACGGGGTTGATTTTTATATAAATTTGCCCTCTAGCGTCATGCCTTTGATGGCGAACAAAGGCAGCATCGCAGTCGAGGGCGTGAGCCTCACGATCAACGAAGTTTTGTCCGCAGGCGTGCGCCTCACGATCATCCCGATCACTTTTCGCGAGAGCTTGTTCGGCGAGTTTGAGCCGGGACGCCGCGTAAACGTAGAAAGCGACCTGCTCGCGCGCTACGTGGCTAGGCAGCTGGAGTTTAGCCGCAGTGCCCAAAACGGCGGCAAAAGCGAGATCAGCTGGGACGAATCTCAGCATATCGCGAGCCTTTATTAGGCTTGGCGGGTTAAATTTGACGAAAATGAAGCGCGAAATTTTAGACGTAGTTTTTGAGAGCGAGCGCTTGAAGCTTGGCTTTACGACGCGATTTGGCGGAGTAAGCGAAGGGGCACATGAGGGGTTAAATTTAGCGGGTCACGTCGGCGACCTGCCCGCAAATGTCGCGAAAAATCGCGAAATTTTAGCCGCTACGCTTGGTATCGCGCCCTTTAATCTAAAATTTATGCGTCAAATTCACTCAAATCGCGTGGAAATTTTGCGAGATTTAGAGGATGAGCTGCCGCCTTGCGACGGCGTGATAACGGCGCTTAGAGGCGTTACGCTTTGCGTTTTGGTCGCCGACTGCTCGCCCGTTTTGATCGCGGACGAGAGGCGGGGCGTGGTTGCCGCCGTGCATGCGGGCAGAGCGGGCGTAACGGGTAAAATTTGCACGAATGCGCTCAGTCTGATGAAAAGCGAGTTTGGCTGCGAGGCGAGCGATCTGCGCGTATTCGTCGGCGCAAATATCAAGGCGCGAAACTACGAGGTGGGCGAGCTTGATCTGGGCGAGTTTAACCGATACAAAAAAGAGGGTAAATTTGACATGGAGGCGGCCTTGCGGGACGAATTTACCGCGCTTGGCATGGGGCGAGCGGAGTTTGATCCGCGATGTACGTTTGAAACGCAGGAGCTGTTTTCATATCGCAGAGAAGGCATCACGGGGCGATTTTGCGGTTTTGCGATGAATAAAATCTTGCCGAGATAGGATCAAAATTTGACCGTTTGGAGCCTAAATTTAGGTCTTTGCGAGCGTGCGGCTCGGCAAGTTTAGTTAAAATTTCGGTTACGTTTATCAAAAAGGGCTAAAATTTAAACTGATACCTCATAAAAAGGAGTCAGTATGAGAAAAATTTTACTTTGTTTGATTTTTGCGGTGAGCGCGCTTTTTGCAGCGCAAACGAGATCCTCAAACGAGATGGCAAGCGTCCCTGCGAGCGCGCCTACAAATTTGGCAAACAAACAGTTTGAAGACGCGCTAGCGATGTACCGAGTCTCGGATTTTAGCGAGGCGGCAAGACTCTTTAATCTAGCGTGCGAGGGCGGTCACGCGCGGGCATGCTACGATCTGGGCGCGATGATCGCTAGCGGAAAAGTCGCAGCAAAGCAGCCTGGGACGGCGGCTAAATTTTACGAGCGAGCGTGCAAGATGGGCGATAAGCTGGGCTGCTACGCGCTAGCGTACGCCCACCAGACTGGCGTGGGCGCAGTAAAAGACGAAGCGCGGGCGTACGAGCTCTATAAAAATGCATGCGAGCTAGGCCTAGCTAAAGGCTGCAACGAGGCGGGCTACATGAGCGAGCGCGGTATGGGCGTGCAAGCGGACGTCAAGGCTGCGGTTAAATTTTATGAAAAAGCTTGCAAGATGGGGCTAGACGTCGGCTGCGAAAACGCTAAAATTTTAAAGCGTTAGACCGCTAGCGTACTAAATTTAACTCGGTTGCGCGTTTTGTGCTTTGCAAGGTGCGCTCCGAGGTTAAATTTGAGCTAAAATTTACGGCAAATTTTTTATAATAATCCCAAAATTCACTAAAAAACGAGAAAAATGCCATACGAAAATTTTAAATCAAAAAATCCTCTCGCAGCAAAAATCGCTGCAAACGCGAGAAAATTTGACGTCCAGACGCTGCAAAACGAGCAGCTCGTAAATTTGCTTTTAAACGAGAAAAAGATCGAAATCTCTAGCGAGCAAAAAGAGGCCGTCGAGCGCGTATTTACGGGACTAATGAAGATAGAAGAAAGCGTACAGCTAAGCGGTTAGGTTGCTAAATTTGACCCCGCCCGCCTAATCTACAATAAAATAAAACCCAAGCATCATCCAAATCGCCGTTTCTCCGCACAAAACCTAAATATCCGGTTTTTATCGAATTTGATGTAAAATGACGGCGCGATATCGCAGTCAAGAAAGCCAATAAACGTAAAATTTACAATCAAAAATCCAAAGCAAAGGAGAAAATATGCTGTTACTTAAAAACGCCGATCTATACGCGCCAGAGCACATCGGTAGGAGCGAGGTTTTGCTCGGCGGAGGTAAAATTTTAGCCGTTTCTAAGGGGCTTGATTTTCGAGTTGAGGGTCTCGAGGTTTATGACCTAGAGGGTAAAATTTTAGCGCCCGGGCTCATCGATCAGCACGTGCACATCACGGGCGGCGGCGGCGAGGCTGGTTATCACTCGCGAACGCCCGAAATAACGCTATCTGGGATCATCCGCTACGGCACGACGACGGTCGTAGGCACGCTAGGTACCGACGGGTGCACGAGGAGTCTCGAAAATCTCTACTCAAAAGCCAAGGCGCTTGAATACGAGGGCATCTCGACCTTCATCCACACGGGCTCTTACGCGCTGCCTAGCGTTACATTTACGGACTCCGTCGCGCGCGATCTGGTGCTCATCGACAAGGTCATCGGCTGTAAGATTGCGATGAGCGACAACCGCGGCAGCTACCCGACCTCTCAGGAGCTCATCAAGACCCTGACGCAGATACGCATCGGCGGAATGATCTCGAAAAAAGGCGGCGTGCTGCATATGCATATGGGCGGGCTCGCGGATAAATTCGATCTGATTTTTAGCGTGATCAAGGATTATTCGTTCCCTGTTAATTACTTTTCGCCGACGCACTGCGCGCGGACGAAGGAGCTCTTTGACGAGGCGATTAAATTTCAAAAAATGGGCGGCTACATAGACATCACGAGCGGAGGAAGCCAGTTTATGCCGCTTCACGAAGCTATCGCGTACGGGCTAGCTAACGGGCTAAATTTAGAGCGCCTAACCATGAGCTCAGACGGTAACGGCAGCGTGCCTAGATTTGACGAAAACGGCGCACTAGTTGGCTACGGCTGCGCCTCGTGCGAGACGAATTTAGAGGTCTTGCAAGCCTGCGTCAAAAATAAAATCCTAACCATCCCGCAAGCTCTAAGCATGATGGGCAAAAACGTCGCAAAATGCCTAAATCTAAGCGGCAAAGGCGAGATAAAAGTAGGCTTTGATGCCGATTTTGCGGTATTTGACGAAGCTCTAAACCTAGATAGCGTGATCGCAAAAGGGGAGTTTTGCGTGAAAGAGGGCAAGCTCGTGAAAAAGGGATTTTTTGAGTAAATTTTAGAGTAAATTCGCCGCTTTCTTAAATTTGACGAATAATCTTGCTCTCGACCTTTGTGGTCATCTTGTCTTTGCGGCGCAAAATTTAACCGTGCCGAAGTTTGGATTATATTAAATTTAGCTTTAATTCAGTTATTTTTAAATATAATCCAAGCTTCAATTCACACACACCAGTCCTAAAATTTGGTTGCGTTTGTCAAAAGCAAATGTTAATGGGTGTGGAGGAGAAACCTAAATTTCGGGGAAACCCACAAGGAGAAAACTCATGGTAACAATGAGAGATTTGCTAGAGTGCGGCGTTCATTTCGGACACCAAACGCGCAGATGGAATCCGAAGATGAAAAAATTCATTTTCGGCGAGAGAAAAGGTATCTATATCATAGATCTACAAAAAACTATCCGCTACTTCCGCTACACTTATAATGTCGTTCGCGACGCGGCTGCAGAGGGTAAAACCATACTTTTCGTAGGCACCAAAAAACAAGCCGGCGCAACTCTAAAAGAGTATGCTGAAAAATGCGGCATGCCGTACGTAAATCACCGCTGGCTAGGCGGCATGATGACGAACTTCGGCACTATCCGCCAGTCTATCCGCAAACTCGAAGTAATCGAGGCTATGGAAGAAGACGGCTCTATAAATTTATTAACTAAAAAAGAAGCTCTAATGCTTCGCCGCAAAAAAGAGAAGCTTCTAGCGTCTCTAGGCGGTATCAGAAACCTAAAAACCGTGCCTGATATGATTTTCGTCATCGACACAGTAAAAGAAAAAATCGCCGTTCAAGAGGCTAACCGCCTAAAAATCCCTGTCGTAGCTCCGATCGATACAAACTGCGATCCTGACGTTATTGACTTCCCGATTCCTGGCAACGACGACGCGATCCGCTCGGTTCAGCTTTTCTGCCAAGAGATGGCCGAGGCTATCATCGAGGGACGCTCTCAGCTTGAAAAAGACGGCGGCGAGCTAGAAGAAGGCAAAGAGGCCGTAAGCCAAGCCGAAAAAGACGCAGTCGTAAACGAAGCTGTTAACGAAGACTTCTCAGAGGACTTCAGCGAGGACGAAGAGTAATGGAAATCAGCGCACAAATGGTAAAAGAGCTCCGCGAATCAACCGGAGCCGGAATGATGGACTGCAAAAAGGCGCTAGCCGAGGCTAACGGCGATATGGAAAAAGCCGTCGATATCCTTCGCGAAAAGGGTCTAGGTCAAGCCGCTAAAAAGGCTGACCGCCTAGCTAGCGAGGGTCTTGTGAGCGTTGTCGTTTGCGATCACTGCAAAACCGCAACTATCAGCGAGATAAACTCTGAGACCGACTTCGTCGCTAAAAATGCTCAGTTTCAAAATTTAACCAAAGACACTACGGCGCACATCCAAACAAATTTGATAAAAGACGTCGAGAGCCTAAACGCAAGCGTTATCAACGGCGTTAAATTTGAGGATTATTTCAAAAGCCAGATCGCTACTATCGGCGAAAATTTGGTCGTTCGTCGCTTTGAGACTATAAAAGCGGACGACAAAGGCGTAGTGAACGGCTACGTACACTCAAACGGCCGCGTAGGCGTACTAATCGGCCTAGCTTGCCAAAGCGCAGAAATCGCAAACAAAGCGGCTGAATTTGCAAGAAATTTGTGCATGCACGCAGCCGCTATGAAGCCAAGCGTAATAAGCTATAAAGATCTTGACAAAGAGTTTGTCGAGAAGGAATTTATCGCGCTTCGCGCCGAGCTTGAAAAAGATAACGAAGAGCTAAAACGCCTAGGTAAACCGCTTCATCACATCCCAGAGTATGCTAGCCGCTGCCAGATAGGCGATGCCGAGCTTGCAAAAGCTACAAAAGCGATCGAAGAAGAGCTAAAAGCCGAGGGCAAACCTGAGAAAATTTGGGATAAGATCATCCCTGGCAAGATCGAGAGATTTTACGCGGACAACACCGTTTTAGATCAGCGCCTTACGCTACTTGGACAGTTTTACGTAATGGACGATAAAAAAACTATCGAGCAAGTCATTGAAGAAAAAGGCAAAGAGCTAGGCGGTAAGATCGAAGTAGTAAAATACGTTCGCTTCGAGCTTGGCGAAGGCCTAGAGAAGAAAAACGAGGACTTTGCGGCCGAGGTTGCGGCGCAAATAGGCTAAAATTTAATGGAAATCTTAAAGGGCGTAAATCTAGGCTTTGCGTATGATTATACGCTCTTTGAGGATGTAAATTTAAGCGTAAATGCCGGCGGTAGCTGCGCTATAACGGGCGTCAGCGGCTGCGGCAAATCAACCATACTTCATATACTTTCCACTCTTTTACGACCCAAAAACGGCGAAGTTATCTACGGCGGTAAGTCGCTTTACGATCTAACGACAAACGAACTCTTGCGCATCCGCAGATTTGATTTCGGTATCATTTTTCAGGCGCACTATCTTTTTAAAGGCTTTAGCGCGCACGAAAATATCGAGCTGGCCTCCGTTTTATCCGCGCAAAAAATCGATGATGAAATTTTGGCAAATTTAAAGATAGACGGCGTAATGAATCAAAAAGTAGGCGAGCTAAGCGGCGGGCAGCAGCAGCGCGTCTCTATCGCTAGAGTGCTTTGCAAAAAGCCGCGCGTGATATTTGCCGACGAGCCGACGGGAAATCTAGACAAACAGACTGCAAACGAAGTGATGCAAACGCTGTTTAATTATATCAAAGCAAACGATGCGGCGCTGGTTTTGGTTACTCACGACAACGAACTTGCGCAAAGATGCGACGAGGTTTATCGCCTCGAAGATAAAAAATTCTCTTTAATTTCTCCTGAAGCTATTTGAATATTTTTATAGGCGACGATTTTTCAAATTTACTAGCTATTTTTTAAGTCAAATTTATCGTAAGATATTTTGGATTCGCAAGGCGTAGCGACTTGTTAAATTTGCCGTGGCAGGCCTAGTTTTGACTTCGCCGACCGACAAAACATAAAAACGAACACCTACATCTCGCCGCCCCGCAAAACTAAAATTTAACCCAGAAACAAAAATGCAAAGCGGTCGATAAATTTAAACCGCCCAAATTTTAAAAGTAACAACGGCGCATATAAAATTTAGCCCTCAAAACGGCATTTAACCACCCTTGATCACACCTAAATTGCCGCACATTTTCATTTGTCTTTTAAATTTACCGAATTTTCAAGGATTTAACCCTAAAATAACGGCGTTTAAATTTAAAACGAAAGAGTACGGTGGAGCTAGTCGAGTTTTTTGCGCCCGAGCGCGTCATCACTTTTATGCTGCTGTTTGCGCGTATCGGCGGGCTGATGCTATTTTTCCCATTTTACGGGCACGAGCAGATCCCCATGAGCGTCAAGACCGCGTTTTCGTTTTTACTCACGCTGTTTTTGTTTCCGCTTGCTAGTATTAAAAGCGGCGAAATTTACTATCTAGCCGTCGAGATCGTGAGTGAGGCGGCGCTAGGAGTTTGCGCAGGACTGTTGCTTCACATCGTTTTTGCTAGTTTGCAGCTAGCGGGCGAGCAGATCTCGATGATTATGGGCTTTTCGATGGCTTCGGTGCTGGACCCTCAGACCGGCCTTAGCTCGCCCGTGATCTCAAATATAATAAATTTCCTCGCGCTCATGACCTTTTTGGCCTTTGACGGGCATCATTTGATCTTGCTTTTTATCTCAAATTCCCTCACACACGTCCCGCTGGGCGGCTTTTATCCGAGCCCCGATATCGTGCAGTACGCCTCAAAATCCATGATAAATTTGTTTACTTTCGGGTTTATCATTTCCTTCCCGATTTTGGCGCTTTCGCTGCTTTCTGATTTGATTTTTGGAATGCTGATGAAGACTATGCCGCAGTTTAACCTACTAGTCGTGGGCTATCCGATCAAGATCACGATCGGCTTTGCCGTGCTGATCGCGATACTAGCGGGTATGATGGAGCTTTTTAGGCAGCTTGTGCTTCGCGTTATCAACGACCTTCCGTCGCTATTTTTCTAAAACTAAGCTTGAAGTAATGGAAAATGTTTTAAAATACGTTTTCTAGGTATAAAAAGGAGAATTCGTGAAAATCGTTCTTGTAAACGCCAACCCCGCGGTATCGCGCTTGGCGACGCTGGCTCTTAGCAAAATGGGTTACGAATACGTCGAGATCGGCGATGTCAGCGAGCTTAGCGGAGTTTTTGACGTGCTTATCATCGATAGCGATATCGACGCAAAAGAGATGAACCTAAAAGAATTTGCAAATAAAATTTTATACCTTTCCTCTAAAAATTCTCCAACCTTTGAAAATGCCGACAGGATACTGCCAAAGCCGTTTTTGCCGACGGAATTTATCACTATCGTGGAGGATCTGGCGAGTAAAACAAAGAGCGCCGAGCCTACGGCAAAAGACGAAACCGCCGAGGTGTCGGTCAAAGGATTTGAGTTTATAGACGATCCGGCCGAAGACGTCTTTGAAGACGAGATCATGGAGCTGGATCCGGGCGAGCTTAGGCTGGACGACGAGCTTGACGATATTTCGCAAGCGGCATCAGGCAAAGATAGCGCCTTTGACGAGCTAAACGAGATAGTAAAAGCTATCGACGATATGGATGAGCTAAGCGAAAAACTCGGAGACGAAGAGCTGGATTTGCACGACGCGGATGATGAGGCTATGGAATTTGAAGAGTTTGAAATAGCCGCAAAAGACGATAAATTTGACGATTTTTCTGCAGATTTGGATGCGCCGGATGAGCTTATGGATATCAAATTTGAAACGACGGACGAGCCTGAACTCGCTGAACTCGGCGCAACGGAGTTTGTCGCCGCGGACGGCGAAGAGGGACTTGAAGAGGCTCAAGATAAATTTGAGCTTGACTTTGACGGCAGTATCGAGGATATCAAGCATCAAATCGACGAAATAGACAAGATGGACGAGCTATCTGAAAATTTGGATGCAAGCGACGAGCCTTCGGACACTAAATTTGAAACGGCGGATGAGCTTGATATGGCCGAGTTTGCCGATATGGATAGCGCGGACGAGCCCGAAGTTCCGCAAAGTCTTGAGCGAACGGAAAATAGCGATAAATTTACTACAGAAGAAGCCAAAGAGCAAGATGATATCTTTGCCGATATCGATATGAAATTTGACGAGCCCGACGAGCAAATGGTGCAGGTCAAAAATAGCGCCTTGGGCGATGAGTTTTTGCTGGGCGACACAGAAGCGGTTGGCGAGACGGAGCTAGCGGAGTTTGCGACTGAGGAAAATTTGGCACAAGATGTTTTAGATGGCGAGCTTGCGGAGGATATTTTTGCCGCGGATGAGCAAGATGAGGCGGAAGCGGGCTTGGAGCAAGACGTGCAAGAAATCATCGAATCTGACGACATACAAAACGAGCCTGAAATAGTGCAGGAACTTCATCCGAGCGAGTATGGCGATATCGAGCAAATCAGCGAAAAAGATATGGCCATGGCGCTTAACGAAAGCGGATTTGAGGGCGGCGAAGCGGCGAATTTGAGCTCGCAAAAAGCTCAAACCACATCAAAGATAAACGAGCTTAAGGCTCAAATTTCAGACGCCGTGGCTAAAAATCTAGAAAATTCGTTGCAAGACGGCGAACTGCGAGAAGCTCTAAAAAATCTCAACATAAAAATCAATATAAGCTTTGAGGAAAAATAGTTGAAGGGGCAAATTTTAATCGTCTCGGGCCCCAGCGGTAGCGGAAAAAGCACGCTTTTAAGCCGTCTTTTAAAAGAGGAAAACGATCTTTATTTTTCGATCTCAAGTACCACGAGAGCGCCGAGGCAGGGCGAGGTCGAGGGCGTGAATTATTATTTTATAGGCGAAGACGAGTTTAAAAAGGGTATAGACGCTGACGAGTTTTTGGAGTGGGCGTGCGTGCACGGCAACTACTACGGCACCTCGCTAAAGCCCGTTTTAAAGGCGCTCAAAGAGGGCAAAATAGCGATTTTTGATATCGACGTGCAAGGCTTTAACATCGCAAAATCAAAATTCGCCGAAAATATCACCTCCGTTTTTATCACGACTGCTAGTAAAAACGAGCTAAAATCAAGGCTGCAAAATCGCGGCACCGATAGCGCGGAAACCATCGAAAAGCGCCTGATAAACGCAGTCGGCGAGATGGAGCATATCTTAGAGTACGATTATTTTTTGATAAACGACGACTTGCAAAACTGCTACGAAAATTTGCGCGGGATTTTGCGCTCGATGCGCCTAAAAACGTCAAATTTAGACGCAAAAGAGATTATTAACAAATGGAATAATTGATAAAATTATGCTAATATAACGAAAATCAAAAGGAGAAAAAATGGGTCCAAGCGTCCAACAATTGCTTATTATTTTACTTATCGTGGTCTTGCTTTTTGGAGCGAAAAAGATCCCCGAGCTCGCAAAAGGCCTAGGTAAGGGAATAAAGAGCTTCAAATCGGAAATGGAAGATGATAAAAAAGCCGAGAACGTAGAAAAAGTAGAAGAGAAAAAAGAAGAAACCGCAACCGCCGCAAAGACTGAAGATACGGCTAAAAACGCGTAAGGAAAGGCGTTGAAAAAAAGCGTAATAAACGAGATAAAAGGCGCCGCAAGCTTTGACTTTGCGCTAGAAAAGCCAAAAGATAAGGGCTTGGCGCACTACGCGATGCCTACTTTTAGCCTAGCAAAACAGCTCAAAAAATCCCCAGTAGCCATCGCCGCCGAGCTGGCGTCTAAATTTGAAAATAGCGAAGTTTTTGAGGCTACGGCGCTCAATGGCTATATAAATTTTAAACTAAAGCCCGCATTTTTAGATAAATTTGCTTCAGCTAGCCTTGCAAATCCGAGCGAGTTTGCAAAAGGCGGCGCAACTAGCGGC
This sequence comes from Campylobacter massiliensis, assembly GCF_014253065.1. Lineage (NCBI taxonomy): Bacteria > Pseudomonadati > Campylobacterota > Epsilonproteobacteria > Campylobacterales > Campylobacteraceae > Campylobacter > Campylobacter massiliensis. The sequence continues at coordinate 841,112 of NZ_JACLZK010000002.1, read as the reverse complement.
GAGAAAATTTTGCTCGAGTACGTCAGCGCAAACCCGACCGGTCCGCTTCATATCGGACACGTTAGGGGCGCTGTTTTCGGCGATACGCTAGCTCGCGTCGGGCTTCACATCGGCGAAAATATCGCGACTGAATACTACATCAACGACGCAGGTAATCAAATCGAGCTTCTAGGCACGTCTATATCGCTTTGGGCGCGCGAAAATCTGTTCGGCGAGAGCGTGGCGTATCCGGAGAAATTTTATCGCGGCGACTACATCGAGCCTATCGCAAAAGAGGCGCTAGAAAAATTCGGCAAAGAGATATTTTACGATGAGAGTCGAAATCTCGAGCTAGCCGAGTTTGGCAAGGATAAAGTGCTTGTTTTGATCAAGCAAAATTTGGCCGACGCGCAAATTTTCATCGAGAACTGGGCTAGCGAAAAGAGCTACTATGACAAGCTCCCTCTCACGCTAGATCGCCTAAAAAGCGAGAACGGCATCTACGAGAGCGAGGGTAAAATCTGGCTAAAATCAAGCGAAGTCGGCGACGAAAAAGACCGCGTCATCGTGCGTGAAGACGGCCGCGGCACTTATCTGGCCGGCGACGTGGTATATCATGACGATAAATTTAGGCGCGGATTTGATCGCTGCATCAACATCTGGGGCGCCGATCACCACGGCTACATCGCGCGTATGAAGGCCGCGCTACATCTGCTTGGATACGACGAAAATCGCCTCGAGATCATACTTTCGCAGATGGTGAGCCTGCTAAAAGACGGCGAAGCCTACAAGATGAGCAAGCGCGCGGGCAACGTCGTGCTGATGAGCGACGTGGTCGAGGAGATCGGCTATGAGGCGCTTAGATTTATGTTTCTTAGCAAGCGCTGCGACACGCACCTGGAGTTTGACGTGGACGAGCTAAAGCGCGAGGATAGCTCAAACCCGATATTTTATATCAACTACGCGCACGCAAGGATCAATCAAATTTTCGCAAAAGCGGGCAAAAACGTCGCCGATGTCGCGGGCGTGAAATTTGCAAATTTGAACGAGGACGGCAAAAATTTGCTATTTGAAGCGCTTACGCTAAACGATGTTTTAGTCGATAGCTTTAACACGCGCGCGGTAAATAAAATTTGCGACTATCTAAAGAGCCTGGCTGCGAATTTTCATAAATTTTACAACGAAAATCGCGTCGTAGGTAGCGAGAACGAAGACGAGCTTTTAAAGCTTTTTGCCGTCGTCGCGCTCTCGATAAAAACTGCTCTGGGGCTAATGGGTATCGCTGCAAAAGACAAGATGTAGAGTTAAATTTGAGTAAAATTAGAAGCGCCAAGCGGCGCTTCTCGTTTAAAAACAACCACTTAAAATCCATGAATATTTCTAAAATTTCCGCCGCATTTTTCTTTATATTTTTGATAGCCATAGAGTATCTCGCCCTCACGCCCGCGCAGATAAAACTCATCGAAAATAGCTGGGATAAGGCAAATCATTTCATCGCTTTTGCCGCGCTTTACGTTACTTTGCATTTTGGCTTTTCTAGGTTAAATTTGGGCGCAAAGGTTGCTATTTTGCTAGCTTACGGTATCCAGATAGAAGTAGCGCAGTCGTTTGTGCCGGGCCGCTATTTTAGCTTGCTCGACGTCGTCGCAGACGGCATCGGTATAGTTTTTGGTATCTTAGCGGCTAGAATCTTGGACGGGTTTAAGGCTAGATTTTAAATTTAAGACCCCAAATTTAACTAGCGCGAGATTTTTATATCGCGCCGTTTTGCCGGGTGTAAATTTACCATCAAATTTACCGCGTCAAATTTGTGCGAAACAGCGGGCTAAAGCGATAAATTTATAAATAGTCGCTAAAATGCAGCATAAAATTTAGCAACACGAGGCAAGAAGGCTAAATTTCGCGGACGCTGAAAAACAGCTCAATTCGCGACTAAATTTAAAAGAAAAATCCAAAATGAAAGAGTAAAAATGAAATGGCAAGACAGCAGACGAAGCGACAACGTCGAGGATAGACGGCAAAACAGCGTAAACAGCATGGGGTCGCTGGGCGCGCTCATACCGATTATCAGATTTTTACTGGGCTCAAACATCGGCCGCGTGGTTTTGGTTATCGGCGCAGTGGCGTATTTTATGGGCTTTAACCCCCTTGCGCTACTTGAGGGCGGCAGTACCGGCGGTCAAAGAGCGGCACTAGATAGCCCGCAGGAGAAGGAAAAGGTCGCCTTCGTTTCAGCTGTTCTGGCGCAGACCGAGGACGTGTGGAGCAAGGTGTTTAAGGCGGGCGGCGCGCAGTACAAGGAGCCTAGTTTGGTGCTTTTTAGAGACGCGGTCTCTAGCGCGTGCGGCATGGCGAGCTCGCAGACGGGGCCTTTTTACTGCCCCGCAGACAAAAAAGTCTATCTCGACCTTAGCTTTTTTGACGAGCTAGAGGCCAAATACAAGGCCGCCGGCGACTTCGCGCAGGCCTACGTGATCGCCCACGAGGTCGGACATCACGTGCAAAATTTACTAGGCACGCTCGGTAAAATAAACGAGCTAAAATCGCGCACCAAAAGCCCTATCGAGCAAAACGCCTTGCAGGTCAAAGTCGAGCTACAAGCCGACTGCTATGCGGGCGTCTGGGCGCACTACATGGGGCGCTACAAGATGCTAGAAGACGGCGACATCGAGGAGGCGCTAAATGCCGCTAGTGCGATAGGCGACGACGCGCTACAGAAGAAATACCAAGGTCGCGTAACGCCTGACTCGTTCACGCACGGCTCGTCAAAGCAGCGTATGACGTGGTTTAAAAAGGGATTTGAAGGCGGACAGCCAAGCTCGTGCGCGTTTGAGATGTAAAATTGACTTTTTAGCTCTTTGGGTTGCGTTTAGCGGGGCGCGAAATTTATACTCGGCCGCATTTGGATAAATTTAAATGCGGCTTTTCGGACGTCGTTTGGCGGAATAAAATTTAAATTTCCGTGATTTTAAATAAATTTGGGCGCGGCACGGTTTGTTCGGCGCGCGGCTTGTAAATTTAAGCGCAGTAACCGATAAATCAAAAAACGGAGTGAACATGAAAAGAAGAGAGTTTATAAAGGGTGCGGCGACCTGCGCGGCGGGGCTTGCTGCGGGAGTAAATTTGTTTGCCGAGCAGACCGGCCAGACTAGTGCGGCAAATTTGACGGACGGCGTAGACCTAAGCGGCGCAAAAAACCTCGGCGAGAAGCTTGCTGCCATGACGCCATATCTTACGCTAAATAATAGAATTTTGATGCCGATCATCGGGCTTAGCGCAGATAAATTTGACGGCTCAAAGGATCAAAACGCGCTAGAGACGGCCCTCGGGTTAGGCTACCGCCTGATCGATACGGAGGGTGATAAGGAGGAGGGTGCGGCTGTTGCATTTGCGGCTAGCGGCTTAGAGCGCGGGCAGCTGTTTATCCAAAGCTCGGTAGGCGCTCAAAACACCGACGAAAACGGCATGATAAAAAGTTTTGAGCATTCGCTAAAAAAACTAAATACCGACTACGTCGATCTGCTTTTGCTGCGCGTAGGGGCGGGCGATGCTAGCTCTGCGTGGCGCGTTTTGCAGAGGCTTTGCCGCGAGGGACTTGCGGCTGCGATCGGCATCCGCGACCGTCTCGGAGAATTCGGGGCCGAAAATTTAGCCAAAATCGCGCAAGGTAGCGAGGTTAAGCCCGCTGTTTATCAGACGCGCTCTCGCTCCTATCTGCGGCGCTTTACTGCACGCGGCAAGGTGACCGACCATGACGTGCAAGTGCAGCTGATGTACGAGCCCGGCCAAGAGCTAAAAGAGCCCGCGCTCGCGCAAATCAGCGAAAAATACGGTAAAACGCGGTCACAAATCATCTTGCGTTGGCTCGTACAACACGGGGTTTGCGCGGTAGTAAACTTCGCTAGCAAGGAGCGATTGCTTGAAAATATCGATATTTTCGGCTTTGAACTCGCGGACGAGGACGCCGCGCAGGTAGAAAAGCTCTGGCGGAGCTAGTAGGCGGACGAGGCTGGTTTTGCCATCAAATTTGCGTGTCTTAAATGTGGCAAGCTTGGGTTGATGGCAAATTTTAAGAGCATTTTACTGATTTAATTATTTGTCGCGCTAAATTTGCTAGCTTGAGAGACGTAAATTTGGATAACAAACCTAAGGAAATCAATGAAAAACTTGGACTACGAGATGCTTAAGGCGGAGTGGCAGAAAGAGTGGAATGAAAAGGGCGAGAAATACGCCAAGGCCGTAAACGATATGGTGGCGTTTGCCGAGGTGCACGGCTGGGATGCCTACAATGGCGAAGATCCAGTCGATGAGCGCGAGGGTATGACGCAGCTTTACGAGGCGGTTTTTGAGCTGCTAAAGGAGGCCAACGAGCGGGGCGAAACGGAGAGGTTTAGAGCCGATTTTCCGCCCTCAAACGTTATTTTCAGTGGCGAAAACGAGAAATTTAAAAACAAGCTAAGAGACATCGATCAAATTTGCCCTCTTGGCGGCGAGAACGTCCTTTTTATCGCCTCAAACGACTACGGCAAGACGCTGTATCTGCTGGAGGGCGACCGCGTGAGCGAGGTGGCAAAGGGCGTCATCGCCGTGGGCAAGTCTAAGCGAAACGAAATTTACGCCCTGCTAAATCAAAACGAGGTGCGGCTGATCAGGGGCTACGACGGTAAGAGCGGCGGCGAGCCTATCGCAAAATTTAGTCACGACGTGAAACTAACATACGACGAGGCTGAAATTTTACCCTTTAACGACGGTAGCAAGGTGCTTTTGAGCTGCCACGACGGGATATTTTTGATATCGCAAAGCGGCGCGAAGCTTATCCATCCGATCTGCGAGGACGGGCAGCTCTACGAGGACGATGAGGGCAATGTCGCACCGCTCTACATCGACATGGCAAACGCGACGCTCTCAAACGACAACGCTCTCATCGTCGCGGGCGAGCAGAATACCGATGAGCACGTGCTGATGGATAGCGAGGGCGAGCGGCTGGGCGGCATCGGCGCGCAGAGCTCGTATCCGCACTTTTGTCTCTTTAGCGCGGACGATACGCAACTCATCACGAACTCCTGCCACTTCTACAACGGCGTTACGATCGGCGTGGACAGGGCGCTGCTAAAGCGCGGACTAGAGGTTGAGGCGTATTCGTACGACGAAGAGGGCGAGAAAAATTTCACGCTGATCGACGATGCGATGAGGGTGTATGTGGGTGTAGCGACGCAGGACTTTTACATCCTCGGCGACGCATACGGCTACATCAAAGCAGTCGGCAAGGACGGGCGTAAAATTTGGCGCCACTATCTGGGCGGCACGATAAAGTCTATGGCGCTAAGCGAGGACGGTAGTGTACTTTTTGTGGGCACTTACGGCGGCAGGCTGCATAAACTACGCCTGGGCGCGGGCCAAGACAGCCACACGATCGGCAACGGCAACCACAAAGAGGAGTTTAGGCTTATCGCTTACGAGGATAAAATTTATCGGTGGTAGCCGCGGCGCGCAGTATGACGGCTCAAATTTTATCGTTTTTAAAATGCCGGTCTTGACAAGTAAAATGCGGAGCTAAGATTTGTCAAATTTGACCCAAATTTTGAATGCTAAAATTTAAAACAAATTAGCCAAATTTGAATACAAAAAATATAAAACGAAGTATTTTTGCCGCGAGACCGCTAAAATTCGGCTCAAATTTACGAGTCGGTAAAAAGCGCGCGAGCAAAAAACTACGCAAATGTCAAAAATACAGGCGGCGAAATGAAACATAAAGGCGCAAAACGAGCCTCTAAAACAAAGACTTAGCGCTAAAAAGTGGCGCGGCGACAAAATTTATGAACCTCGTCGCCGCAAATTTATCGGTCGTTACTCGCCGACCGTATCGGCGTCAAGCGTGCCTCTAAGTATGCTTTTGATAAAAGAAATGGTCGCAAAGCGCGCGGCCGGTAAATTTATGAGCGTGTGCGGAGCATTAGGCAGGAGTAAAACTATCGCGTTTTTCTTGTCGCCGTAGGCTACGGCGCAGTTTCCGGCGGCGTTTTCGTTGCCTAGATAGCTATTTTTTTGAGAGAAATATTTATCCTGATCGCTTATTAAATTTAAAACCGGCGTATCGCTAAGCGCCGTTTTATGCTCTTTTACGAAGTAGTTTTCCTCGCACGACCAAGAGTTTATTATCTTGCCCAAAAAGTACTTGCCATCGTATCTGGCTACAGCCACCGCGCCTTCGCTGGTGCCGGCTAAAAACAGCTTACTCGTATCCGCCCACTCCGTGTTTCTTAGTGCATTCAGGGCGACTTTGATTTCGCTAGAGCGCAGCGAATGAACCTTTTCATAAATTTCCTTATCCGCCGGAGATTTGTACGTTATCCTGTTTTCCAGAGCCATACTATCAAACATAAAGCTTGCTATGCCCTCTTTTGCGAGCCACTCTTGCCATTTGTCAAGGCCTATTTTGTTGTTGATGCCGGACGAGCCGTGCAGAAAAACTACGACCGGCGCTTTGGCTTGCGTCTTTGGAGCGTCTTTAAAAAGTCCGACGTAAATATCGCCGCCCGTGACGTTTTTTGGAAGCGCGATCTGAGCCTGCGCTATGCCCTTTCTGGCTGACTCGCTCGTGTGCGAGTACGCGTCGCCCGCAAACAAATGCGCCGCAAAGAGCGCAACCAATAAAGCAAAAGTTTTTCTAAACATAAGTATCCTTTATCTTGACTTTGATCGATTATATAAAAAATAGATTTAAGGCAGGCTTTTAATTTATAAAATAATCGCTAAAAAACGCAGGAAAAACTCGCGGTAGTCGGCATTTAAATTTCGGCGCTAAAACTGCCTTGACCGTAGCGCGCAAAATCGGTTGCTTTTGCGTATTAAAAAGTTCAAATTTGACTCCTGTTTGCCCGCTTTTGCAAGGCTAGAGCGCCGTAAAAGACGTCAAATTTGACGGCTACGGCTTAAAAATGTTTTCGCAATTTAGATTCGATTTTGGGGTTTAAATTTTACGTGGATAGTGCGAAGTATTGCGAGATGGATTTTTTGGGGAGGGAAGGCACTTCCGCTTACGGTCGCAATTGCAAGCGGAAGCAGCGTAAAATTTAGCAAAGATAAGGTATGTAGCCTATAAGGCTAAATTTTTACCAACTCCGTAAAGACGATCGCGAGACGAGCCGACTCGCTGCTAAACGCGTCTAATTCGTGCTTTACGTCCCGCTTGCCACCCGCTTTTTGCCAAATTCTTGGGCGAAATTTAGGTCGCGTCTCCCGCCTTTTTTACCGGCTTGGGGAGCCAAATTTGACCGCAAACTTTCCTTCCTGTTTTGCAAGATGATTTTTGATTTTATTTAGCGCAGGAAAAATTTAGCGTAAGTTTTTAGTTCCATTTTTTTGTTCCGTGGATTAAATTTGCGGGCTTCACGCTTCCTGCTAGCCCGGAGCCGCCCGGCGAAATCGCGTCCAAAAATAGCTTTCTAAAACTGGTCAAATTTAAATAAAAAGAAAGGCCTGCGCGTCGGCTTTTGCCTCGGATAATCAAACGCGCCGCTTGCGAGATCAAGCAAATTTTTATCGTTTATAGCAGAGGCGGCTTTAGTCAAATTTACCGTCCGCTTTTGCGCTTTAGGCAAATTTGACGCTATCCGCGCGGCAAGCAAATTTAGCTTAAGCTTTTGCCTCTTTTAGCTTGCTTAAAAACTCTTCGATGTTGTATTTTGCGCGGTACTGTGCGCTCATGAGGTGGATGAGGATGTCGCCTAGATCGATCACGACCCAGTCGCCTGAGCTTTCGATGCCTAAAAACTGCTCGCCCTCGTCCTTTAGACCCTCTTTTAGGTCGTCGGTTAGCGAGTAGGCGTGGCGTTCGCCCATCGTGGTGGCGATGATGACGCATTTTGCGATGTATTCGCGCCCGCTCATGTCGATAGCCTCGATGGCTTCGGCCTTTTTGGCGTCTAGGATTTTGATGATTCGTTCGATTCTTTCTTGCATGTTTTTCCTTGGTAAAATTTCGCCGCTTCGTCCGCTATACACGGTATCATCAGGCTTTTGTCCAAATTTTGCCTGATTTGCGAGGACGAAACGGGCGCATTTATGTTTAAAATTTTAAAATTTTCAGGCACGGCTACGTCGCCGCGGCTAGCTACGACGAAGGTCGCGAGTTTAAAGAGCTCGTCTATCTCGTGCCATTTATCTAGGCTTGCCAGATGATCGGCGCCGATGATGAGGTAAAGCTCGCTCACGGCGTAAATTTGCCGTATATGACGCACGCTTTCTATCGTCGGTACGGGACGATTTTGCGCGATCTCGTAGTCGCTCACGCAGACTTTTGTCAGCGCGCCCCAAGCCTCGTTCGCCCACCTTAGCCGAAGCAGCGGCGGAGCGGAAAACTCGCTCTTAAATGGGCTGATAAAGGTCGGCATGATGATGAGCTTATCCGCGTCTAGCCGCTCTAACGCGGCTCTGATGGCGGCGTCGTGCCCGAGATGAGGCGGGTCGAAACTGCCGCCGAAAAGCGCGATTTTCATAAATTTGCCTTTAAAATTTCGGTGCAGTTTAGCGAATTTGAAGTGAATTTCGGTTGAAAATCAAAAAAATCGCCGATAAAGCGCAAATTAAATGGAGATTTTGTAAAATTTGGGGATTTTTGGGCTTTGACGGGCTGCTTTTGGCGTCCGTGCAGGGCTAAATTTGCAAAAGGCGGGCTTTAGGGCGGCTTAAATTTACGCGCTTGGCGACGAGCAAAGGCGGGTAAATTTAACGCGCAAAAAGCTAAAAGTACGAAAATAACCTTTCCGGTCGCCCTAAAGCGACCGGAAAATCTAGCACAAGGAGCTAAACATGGTAAAAATCGCGATCAACGGTTTTGGACGTATCGGCAGGTGTGCCGCTCGTATTATTTTAGAGCGAGACGATGTTGAGCTTGTCGCTATCAACGACACGGCGACGCGCGACATGACGCGCTATCTGCTCAAATACGACAGCGTGCACGGCGAATTTAAGCAAGACGTTAAGGTGATAAGCGACGATTTTATAGAAGTAAATGGTAAAAAGATAAGAGTTTTTTCAACAAGAGATCTAAACGAGCTTAGCTACGCAGACTACGGCGCAGACGTGGTTTTGGAGTGTACGGGCAAGTTTTTAACCACTGAAAAATGCGAACCGTATCTAGCTCGCGGCGTGAAAAAGGTCGTCATGAGCGCTCCGGCTAAAGACGACACGGCGACGTTTGTAGTCGGCGTAAACGACGATAAATACGCAGGCGAAGCGATCGTCTCAAACGCAAGCTGCACCACAAACGGCCTAGCGCCCGTCGCAAAGGTGCTAAACGATAAATTCGGCATCGTAAAAGGGCTCATGACCACGATCCACGCCTATACGAACGGCCAAAGCTTGGTTGACGTGAAGGCTAAAGACTTCCGTCGCTCGCGCGCTGCAGCCCTAAATATCGGGCCTACGACCACAGGAGCTGCCAAAGCGATCGCAAAAGTGCTTCCTGAGCTAAACGGCAAGATGCATGGCCAAGCCGTCCGCGTACCGGTCGCAAACGTATCAATGGTCGATCTAACGGCGGTTTTAAAAAGACCGGCCAGCAAAGATGAGATAAACGAGGCGTTTAGAGCGGCTGCGGAGTCAAATTTAAGGGGAATTTTATTCGTCGATGACGACTATAGAGTGAGCAGCGACTTTTGCACGAGCGCGTACAGCAGTATCGTAGCGAGCGACACTACGCAGGTAATCGCTGATGATATGGTGAAGGTCTTTGCGTGGTACGACAACGAGTGGGGCTACTCGACAAGGCTTGTAGACCTAGCTAAGATCGTGGCTACGAAGTAAATTTAAAGGGTGAAAAATGAGTGAAATTTTATCGATCAACGACCTTGAGCTCAGCGGCGCGAAGGTATTTGTCAGGTGCGATTTTAACGTGCCTATGGATGAGTTTTTAAACATCACCGACGACCGCAGGATCCGCTCAGCGATACCAACTATTCGCTACTGCCTCGATAACGGCTGCAGCGTGGTTTTGGCTAGCCACCTAGGACGTCCCAAAAACGGCTTTGAGGAGAAATTTTCGCTGCGAGGCGTGGCAAAGAGGCTTTCAAGGCTGCTTGATAGAGACGTGATATTTGCCGAGGATGTCGTCGGCGCGGATGCCAAAGCCAAAGTCGCTGCGCTAAAACCGGGCGAAATTTTACTTCTTGAAAATTTACGCTTTGAAAAGGGCGAGACCAAAAACGACGAGGCGCTAGCCGCCGAACTCGCTAAATACGGCGAATTTTACATAAACGATGCATTCGGCGTCTGCCATAGGGCTCACAGTTCGGTCGAGGCGATCACTAAATTTTACGACGAGAAGCACAAGGCGGCGGGATTTTTGCTACAAAAAGAGATAAATTTCGCTCAAAATCTCATCAAACACCCTGCGCGCCCGTTCGTGGCGGTCGTCGGCGGTAGTAAGGTAAGCGGCAAGCTACAAGCCCTACACAACCTGCTTCCGCGCGTGGATAAGCTGATAATCGGCGGCGGCATGGCGTTTACGTTTTTAAAATCGCTCGGTGAAAATATCGGAAACTCTTTGCTCGAAGAAGATCTCATCGAGGACGCGCGCGAAATTTTACGCAAGGGCAGGGAGCTTGGAGTTAAGATTTACCTACCTGTAGACGTCGTCGCAGCCCAGACCTTTTCGGCCGAAAGCGCCGTGAAATTCGTCCCAGCCCAAGAAATACCAAGCGGCTGGATGGGGCTAGATATCGGACCGGCGTCCATTAGGCTCTTTAAAGAGGTCATCGCCGACGCGCAAACCATCTGGTGGAACGGGCCGATGGGCGTTTTTGAGATGGATAAATTTAGCAAAGGTAGCATCAAAATGAGCCACGCCATCATCGACACACACGCGACTACGGTCGTTGGCGGCGGCGATACGGCCGACGTCGTCGAGCGCGCGGGAGACGCCGACGAGATGACCTTTATCTCGACTGGAGGCGGCGCTAGCTTGGAGCTTATCGAAGGCAAGGAGCTGCCCGGCATAAAACCGCTTAGAAAGGCTGCGGAGTGAGGTTTTTAGCAAATTTAAAGTGCAATCACACGAGAGCTAGCTTTGCTAAATACGCTGAAATTTTAGACGCAAATTTAAGCGCAAACGACGACGTGACGGTATTTCCTCCGTTTAGCGCGCTTGATGGTGCGGCTCATAAATTTAAACTCGGCGCGCAAAATTTCTACCCGTGCGAAAGCGGCGCTCACACCGGCGAGATTGGTAAGGCGATGCTAGATGAATTTGGCGTAAAAAGCGTGCTGATCGGGCACTCCGAACGACGCGAGCTAGGCGAGAGCGAGGAGCTTTTGCGCGCTAAATTCGATTTTGCCGCAAAGGCTGGCTGGCAGATCGTCTACTGTATCGGCGAAAATTTGAGCGTGAATGAAGCGGGGCGCACGAAAGAGTTTTTGGCAGGGCAGCTAAAAAATATCGACCTTGGCTACGAGCAGCTGCTGATCGCCTACGAGCCAATTTGGGCGATAGGCACTGGCAAAAGTGCTGGCACGGAGCAGATCGAGGAGATTTTAAATTTCATCCGTGAGCAGACGAGCGCGCCGCTACTTTACGGAGGCAGCGTAAATGTCGCAAATATCGGCGGGATAGCGGGAATCGCGAACTGTGATGGAGTACTAGTAGGTACGGCGAGCTGGGACGCTTCGAAGTTTTTGGAGCTTATACGCGTTGTCTCGTGAGTGTCTTTTAATGAGTTTGAAATTTTAAGTCCGCGACAGGCTACGCGCCTAGTTTTGACTTAAAATTTCTACACAACATTAAAATCCATCTCACGATACTGCCGCTATTAAATTTGGCGTTTCGTCGAATTTTGTAAATTTATAAATTTCAAATTGCAAAGGATTTTGAGATGATTTTTGGGGCTTTGCAGTTAAAATTTTGTGTAGGCTAGACGGATGGTCTGCCGAGCAAAATTTTAACAAAATCGCCAAAAAGCGCTCAAAAGCCAAGCAAATTTTAAAGGAGAAATAATGATTTTAAAAGGGAAAAAGGGCCTCATCGTCGGCGTCGCTAACGCCAAATCTATCGCTTACGGCATCGCCGAAGCTTGTCACGAGCAGGGTGCGCAGATGGCGTTTACCTACCTAAACGACGCGCTGAAAAAACGCGTAGAGCCGATCGCGGAGGAGTTTGGGAGCAAATTCGTCTATGAGCTTGACGTAAACAACCCCGCTCACTTGGACGGTCTTGCGGATCGTATCAAAGCAGACCTTGGCGAGATAGATTTTGTCGTGCATGCCGTGGCTTATGCGCCAAAAGAAGCGCTAGAGGGCGAGTTCGTAAACACGAGCAAAGAAGCCTTTGATATCGCGATGGGCACGAGCGTGTATTCGCTACTAAGCCTTACTCGCGCGGTGCTGCCGGTGCTAAAAGAGGGTGGCTCGGTGCTAACTCTTACATATCTTGGCGGACCAAAATTTGTGCCACACTACAACGTTATGGGCGTTGCAAAAGCAGCGCTTGAAAGCTCCGTGCGCTATCTCGCTCACGATCTTGGCGCGCGCGGCATCCGCGTAAACGCTATCAGCGCGGGCCCTATCAAGACGCTTGCTGCAAGCGGTATCGGCGATTTTAGGATGATTTTACGCTACAACGAGATCAACGCGCCGCTCAAGCGCAACGTCACGACGCAAGACGTCGGCAAAAGCGCGATGTATCTACTCAGCGACCTTGCTAGCGGCGTGACCGGCGAGGTGCACTACGTCGACTGCGGCTACAACATCATGGGCATGGGCGACGTGGCTACCGACGCCGAGGGTAACACGATCTTAGCCTGGGACGCAAAATAATCCTCTAATACAAATTTGGCGGGGCGACTCGCCAAAATCTTCTTTTAAATTTAATCAAATTTATCGTAAGAACGCGCAATAAGAGTTCTAGAGCTGCCCACAGATACAAATGAGCCGGGCCGGGAGTTGGTCGAGTAGCGGCTAAATAAGCTAAAAACTAGTGAAGTTTTACCGCGTGATGAGAGTAGGGCGCAAAGCGAGCTTTTGGGGCTTCAGGTAACTACTCGCTCGCCGATGGAAGCGCTTGCTTATGTGAGCGGCAGCATCGTGATAGACGGCAATTGGCTGTGCGTGCTTGGCTCAGGATGCGAGCAGGTGAAGCGTGGAATTTACGGTTTTAATCTTGGCAAGAGTTTTAGCGAGGCAGGGCAGATGCCTAGATATTTGCTAGTAGCAGACGATGTTTTGGGCGAATTTTTCGCGATAAACGGCGGCGCTTTCGGTGGCAAAGCTGTCAATGTCTTTTGCTGCGCGCAAGATAGTGGCAAATGGGAATATACGCAGCCTTAGCTACTTTGCGGTTTTTTACCGAGCGCTTTGCGGCAATATATCTAAATTTTACGAGCTTTACCGCTGAGATGGATAGCACGAGGATGTGAGAAATTTTAGCTTTTGCAAGGTGATGTTTGCGATGTCGCCGCTACTATGGGCAGGACGCTAGCGTGACGCTAAGACTAAAACAGATAAAAAAGGCGGCATGGATACAGATGAGTACTTTGCTTCTATTTCAGCGGCGGCGAGCAAATTTCAAATTTGGCGGGAACTAACTTAGGCTGTTGCCGCACGCGTCTTTATAGTCGATCGTTCACTAGTGCGGTCGCTAAAATTTGCCGCGCGAGTTCATAAATTTAAACAAATATCCTAAAATAACCGCAAATAATCTTTAAAGGATTTCTCATGCAAAGCTTGCTTTTTGCGCCGCTAAAAATCGGCGATCTGCAGATCAAAAACCGCATCGTGATGCCGCCGATGTGTATGTATAAGGCCAAAAACGAAAACGGCTGCCCTAGGTGCTTTCACCGCCTGCACTACGCCGCACGGGCGCTAGGAGGCGTCGGGCTCATCATCGTCGAAGCTACGGCGGTCGAGCCTAGGGGCAGGATCACGAGCCGCGATCTGGGGCTATGGAACGACGAGCAGCTAGAGGCGCACGCCAGACTCGTCAAAGAGTGCGTCAAATACGGCGCCGCAATGGCCGTCCAGCTCGCGCACGCTGGCAGAAAAAGCGAGTGCGATGGCCTGATCGCGCCTAGTGCGGTAAAATTTAGCGAGAGTTACAAAACGCCGCGTCAAATGAGCGCGGACGATATTGTTGCAGTCAAGCAAGCTTTTGTTCAGGCTGCGATCAGAGCCGAGCATGCAGGATACGCCGCGACCGAGATCCACGCCGCGCACGGTTATCTCATCAGCGAATTTCTCTCACCTGGGATCAATCTGCGAGACGACGAATACGGCGGGAGCTTTGAAAATCGCACGAGATTTTTAAAAGAAATTTTAAGCGAGATAAAAGCCGCGGTAAAAATCCCCGTCGGCGTGCGCATAAGCGCGGATAGCTGGGTGAAGGGCGACTGGAGCCTAGAAGATAGCGTGCGGCTAGCAAAGGAGCTCGAGGCTTTGGGCGCGGCGTTTATCCACGTCTCGGCGGGCGGATTTTTTGAGCGCACGGATAGCGCGCCTGCGTTTACTCCGCTTTATCAGGCTGGCTACGCTAAGGCCGTAAAGCAGGCCGTTAGCATCCCAGTGATCGCGGTTGGACTCATCACAAAGGCGTCCGAGGGCGAGGCACTGCTACTAGGTGGCGTTTGCGACGCGGTGGCCTACGGCAGAGAGCTGCTGCGAAATCCAAATTTCGCGCAGGCTGCGATGAGCGAGTTGAGGTGTTCTGAGCTGATAGAAAACTCGTATAAGAGGGCTTTTAAGTAAAATTTGGCGAGATTCCTCGATATAAATTTGAACTAGTTTCGTCGGATAAATTTGGCGCAAATTTGACCAGTCGCTTGGGCGAGCTGTTTGGCAAATTTGCATCCCTGCTACGCCGTCAAATTTGATTTGATTACGGCCGATTTTAGCGGCGCTAATTTATAAATATAGTGGCTTATTTTTTGATTTATTGCGTCAAATTTGTAGAATAAAAGTAGAAATTTAAGCCGCAAAAACGGCTTAAACTTACGTGAGTTTGTAACTAACCGGGATTTTTATGACGTAGTCGCGATCAAGTGTCGGAAAGTCCGGCGCGGCGCGGTTTATGAGCTCGACCGCGGCCTCGTCTAGCGTCTCATAGCCTGAGCTTTTTATCACCTTTACGTCGCGGACGGTGCCGTCTTTTTTATACAAAAAGCTAACCTCTACTACGCCCTGATGGCGCATTTTTTGCGCACGTTTAGGATATTTGTGATGCTTTTGTATCGCCTTTTGGATTTTAGAAAATCTCTCGTCGCCGGCTGATGTCGCGAAGTTAAATTCCCCGACCGTTTCCGCTCCGCTAGGCGGTAAATTTGATTTTACATTCGAGCTTGGAGCGCTACTTGGCTGTGCCGCGGGCGGCGTAGGAGTAGGCGGCGATGGCTGTGCGGGCGGTGCTACCTGCGCGACTTGCTGTTCCGGCTCAGGCTCAGGCTTTTTGACCGGTTTTGGCGTAGGTTTAGGCTTTGGCTTTTCAACCGGCTTTTCTACGGGTTTTGGTTTCTCTACCGGTTTTTCTATTGGTTTTGGTTTTTCTATCGGCTTAGGCGGCTCAACCGGTTTTGGTGGCTCCGGCGGCGTGACGACAGGTTCAGGCGGCGGAGGCGCAGGCGGTGCCGGAGGCGGCGGGGCCGGCGGAGTTGGTGCCGGCGGGAGCGGAGCTGCTGGCGGCGTAAAGGTATTTAGCGCTATCTTGACGCTTTTTTCCTCTGGGATCGGCTTTAGCTCGTCGTAAAATTTGATAAAAGAGCCGATGAGAACGGAGTGCAACAGGATAGAAACGCCAAGCCCCGTAAAGCTGGCGCGTCTATTCAGTTGTTGTCGTGATAGCGAAGTTTTCATGATTTTTTTCTTTTAATATGTCGATAACCTTGATAAACGAGTCGAATTTGCTCTCTTTATCGCTTTTGAGTTCTATTAACGTTTCGTTTTTTATCTCGTTTAGCTTTTCTTTTAAATTTTCCTCGGCGATTTTATCTTCGCCTATAAAAAATTCATTATCTTTATTAATTAAAACGGCGATTTTATCGTTTTCGTCTTGCTTTTTTTCCGCGCTTTCGCTGTTTGGCAGATCGATTTTGATATGGCCTTGAGCGATAAAAGTCGAAATGCTAAGTACGATGGCTAGCAAAACGAGCATAATATCTATGAGTGGGATTACGTTTAATCCCTCTTTTTTAGGCATTCTCACGTGAAGCCTTGTAGCGGTTTACTAAAACGTCCACTTTTCTCATAAACGCGTTGTAAATCATTAGCGTCGGTATCGCGACGATGAGGCCTAGCGCGGTTGCTTTTAGTGCGAGAGATAGGCCGACCATGATACTTTTAGTGTCGATGCCGCCGCTCATACCCATGTCGTAAAAGGTCACCATGATGCCCGCAACCGTACCTAAAAGCCCGATATACGGCGCATTTGAATAAACGATATAAAGCGTTGTTAAATTTCTGGTTACGCTCTCTTCAAAGTCGTCTTGATTCTTGTAGTTTTCAAATTTAACGTTTGCGTAAAAGATCAAGCGCTCTATCGTAAGCCACACTACCGTAAAACTCATAAGCCCTAAAATGCCGATAATAACGTAATCGACGTTGTGTTTGAGAAATTCCATTTATTACCTTTTATAAAAATTTGCGCGCAATTATATCAGATTATGGTATTTATTGTCAATAACGAATAAGCAAGTAATATTTTAGATAAATTTATCTAAAATTTAGTCTTAAGATTGTAGTATTCGTTTTCAAAATTTGAGCAGATTAAAGAAAACAAAATTTAAATATTTTTCTAAATCGGCGCAAATTTTCGTAAATTTAAAGAGGAGAAAAAATGAGTTTTAACAATGTTGCGAAAATTTCTTTCGTAGCGGCTCTAGCCATCGGTGCAAATGCCGCCGAAAACGTAACGCTAAGCGGCGTAGAAGTAACAAGCACCGGCGGCGGCTACGGCGTGGACGACGTAAAGATAAGCACTAGAAATGCAGGCATACTAAAAGACGTCATGCGCGATATTCCCGGCGTTTACGTAGGTGGCACGAACGGCATGAACCAAAAAATTTACATGAGGGGTGTGAGCGACCGCGGCTTAAATATCACGATCGACGGCGCGAAGCAAAACGGAAATACCTTTCACCACAACGCCGACTTGCTAATCGATCCGGATCTTATAAAAGCAGTCGATGTCGAGGTTGGCTCAAGATCAGTAGTAAACGGCTCGGGCGCGCTTGGCGGTTCGGTCGCCTTTAAAACGGTTGATGCAAAAGACTTGCTTGATGATGGTGAGATCATCGGCGCAAAGATAAAGACAGGATACGCCTCAAATAACAGCGAATTTTCTCAAGGCCTTATGATCTTTACCGCGCCGGTTGAAGGACTTGATTTTATAGCCGCTATTAATCACAAGGGCTACGACTACGGCAAAAGCGGCAACAAAAGAAAGATAGGCGGCGACGGCAATGACCTTAGCTATCTTTTAAAGCTTGGTTATAGCTTCCTTGATGCACATAGAATTTCTATCTCAAGAGAACATAATGAATTTAAAGGCATGTATCCAATGAGAGCCGAGTTTGGTAGCTGGTACAGCGATTCAAATGCTGTTGATAATCGTAAATATGAGCGAGATACGACGACGCTAAAATACGAGTATAAACCAAGTGATCTTCTAAATTTAGATGTAACGGTATACAACACTGAGCATAAAAAAGATGATCCGGTCTTAAAAATTTTAGGCGTAAAAACAAACGGTATAAATGCAAAGGCTAAGAGTATAGTCGAGACCGGCACTTTGACGCAGACGCTTAGATACGGCGCTGAGTTTTACCAAAGTAAAAATTTCAACAAACCAGACAATCACTACCCAGAAAAGGTAAATAACTACTCTATCTACGCAGAAGATGCGCTAAATTTTGGCTCACTAACCGTTACTCCTGGCATCAGATACACTCGCCACGAGCTAAAAAGCTACGATGGTAGAGCCGGAAACGTAAAGAGTTATACCTATAAATTTGATGAATTTACCCCAGCACTTGCACTTGATTATGAGATACTTAAAGGTCTTAACGCTTTTGCAAGCTATGCAAGAGTCTTTAGAGGGCCTGATGTCATGGAGTCTATGTATGCTAGTAGAGCAAAAAATTTTGAAGCAAATAAAAAGCTAAAAGCAACGACTGGCAATAGCTATGAAACCGGTCTTAAATATCATGGCGATATAAATGAAGCTAGCTCATATAGCTTATCTGCAAAATACTTCATGACAAAATATAAAAACTTAATCGTAGATAACAGCTCTTATAAAGTTGGAACGCCGCCAAATACAACAACTATTTTTAAACGTATAAATGCTGGTGGGGCTGATATAAGTGGTATCGAGCTACTTGCAAGGCTAAATTTAGACGCACTAAGCCTAGCTGCTAGCTACACTCACCAAAAGGTAAAATATAAAGATAGAGTTGCAAACACAGAATGGGGCGGATACTATACCTCAAACGTTATCGGTTACCGCGATCAGGGCGATAAATATACGTTTAACGCCGAGTATGCATTTTCTAGCATCGATACGCTAATAGGCTACAACCTAATCTACTTCGCTTCAAAAAATACCATATCAGCTGGCAATAGTGAAAATGCCAAGATACCAAGCTATGCAATTAGCGACATCTATGCTAGCTATACGCCAAGTAGCGGTAAATTTAAAGGGCTAGAGATAAATGCTGGAATTTACAACCTTTTTAATAAAACTTATGCTTCGCAGTCTCAAAGAATGGCTGATTATACAGGCAATCCAAACTACGTAGACTGGGAGCCGGGCAGAAACTTTAAGATTAACGTATCTTATAAATTTTAATTTTACTCTAAACTCACGCCTTTGGGGCTTAAATCTAAGCCCCTATTTTCTAGCTTTTTAAATTTACTCAAATCTAGCGTTGTTTCTTTTTGTTATTTGCGGCAAAGGATTGTTGTTTTAAATGCGCTCAAATTCATGCAGCGTTAGTCAAGCAAGCGAAATTTACCGCGCGTATCGTGAAGGTAAATTTGCAGAGTTAAATTTATGGGCGCGCGGCGTCAAATTTAACGGATAGTTTTAAATTTGCATTTTCAAGATGCGGGTTTTTTGGGGAGTAAATCTAGAAGCAAAAAAGCGAGCCGAATTTGACTCGCCGTAGTAGATTTAACGCCGAATTTAAAGGCGTTAAATTTGATGTTTTATATTAGCGTTTTCTGCCCATTCTTTTTAGGTTGTCGCATGCGGAGGTGTCGCCGCTAAAACACGCCGAGCGGTAGATGCTTCTAGCTTTTGTTTCATCCTGCGCTACGCCTAGTCCGTGCTCGTAAAGTACGGCTGTGTTTGTGCAGCACGGCACGTCGCCTAGTTTGCAGCCTCTATCGTAGGCCGACATAGCGTTTGCGTAGTCAGGCTCCTTGCCGTCGGCGTTTGAGCGGTAAAACTCGCCCAGATAGTAGCATGAATACGCGCCGCCGTTCGCGCAAGAGGCGTTGTAGATTTCAAGGGCTTTATTTGCGTCTTTGCTTACGCCAAGCCCGGTTTGATACATGTTGGCAAGGTTTGTGCAAGCAGGCTGATAGTTGTTGCCGCACGCTCTTTCATAGTATTTTATAGCTGTTTTGTGATCTTGCAGGTTTTGATAGCTGATGGCAAGATCGTTGCACGCGGAGTAGTTGCCACTTTCGCATTTCGGTTTTAACACGCCTATGGCACGCTTGTTAAAGTCATAGTCCGGGTTGTCGCTAGAGAAGCTGCTGCCGCCGCTTGAAGCCGCGCACCCTACAAACAAAAGCCCGATCAAGGCAAGAAGTAAATTTCTCATTTTTTATCCTTTCCGTAGTTTTAAAATTGTCCAAACAGGTCGTTTAACGCTTCGCTGATGCTAGGATGGGTGAAAATCTGATTTTTGAAAAAATCAGCGCCTGCGCCAAGGGCCATCGCGACGGCAATCTCGTTGATAAGCTCGTTTGCGTAAACGCAGTGAAACGCCGCGCCCAAAATTTTGCCACTTTTTGCCTCCACGATCGCTTTTAAAAATCCCGTTTCGTTGCCGACTACCTTTGCGCCCGGGACCGCGGCTAGCGCGAGTTTTAGGACTTTAAAGTCTAAATTTTGCGCCGCGGCTCGTTTTTCGCTTAGTCCGATGCTAGCTAGCGGAGTCTCGGTAAAAAGGGCGCTAGCGTGAGGAGAGCGGTTTAGAGTGCTGCGTTTGCCCGCGCCAAAAAGCTTGTCGAATACGATGCGAAAATCATCTAGGCTCGTGTACGTGAAAAGCTCGCCGCCCCGAACGTCGCCTACTGCGTAGATATGCGGCTGTGCGGTTTGTAAAAACTCGTTTACTAGCACGTTTCCCTTGGCGTCCGTTTGTACGCCGGCCGCGCTCAAATTTAGCTCCGCAGTCGCAGCTACTCGTCCGGTCGCTAGTAAAAACGCGTCCGCGTCAAGGCTTTTTGCTTCGCCGTTTTGGGCGAAATTTAGCGTACCGTCTTTTAAATTTTTAACTTCGCAGCCCTCTAAAATATCGATCCCTTGCGTTTGTAGTAGCGTTTTTACGCTCTCTTTTACGTCCTTGTCCTCGTTTTTTAGCACGCCCGAGCGAGCTACGATAGTGACTTTTGATCCAAACTCGGCAAACATCGAGGCAAACTCAAGCCCGATGTATCCGCCGCCCACGACCGCTAGGTGCTTTGGAAGCGTTTTTAGGTTTAAAATCCCCGTGCTGTCGTAAGCTAAATTTGAGCTTACCTCAAAGCTTGGTTTTTCGTTAATCGAGCCCGTATTTATGACGATCGTCGGCGCGGTAAATACGCTTTTTGAGCCGTCTGCGGCCGAGACTTCTATGCTATTTTTATCTATAAATTTAGCCGTGCCGTTTATTACGTCGATGTTTTCATTACTATCAAGCATCGCGAAATTTTTGGCTCTAAGCGCGGAGATTAGCTTGTCTTTCTTTTCTACGCTAAGCGCGAAATACTCGCCTGCGACGTTATTATTGACGTATTTTGCCTCTTTGCTTAAATTTACTAGCTTTTTAGTCGGGATGCAGCCGACGTTTATGCACGTGCCGCCGTACATCTGCGCCGATTTTTCGATCACGGCGACCTTTTTGCCTAAATTTGCGGCTTTTGCGGCGAGAGTTTTGCCGGCCTTGCCAAAGCCGATGACTATGATATCGTAGTTTTTCATATGTTTTTTCCTAGTATGTAGTGAGTATTTTCATTTACTCTTTTTATGCTTATTTTGTTTTTTTCAGCCCAGTTTTCGATCACGTCTAGCGCGTCGCTTTGCGCGTCTGGCGTTTTGCCCGCGTTTTTTATCTTAAACACGTCCTCGCTGCCGCTCATCGCGACGAAGCTACCGAGCGGCTTTAGGTGGTCGTTTAGCGTGATTATACTGCTTAAATTTAACCCGTCGCAGTTGTTTAGGATGCGCTTAACTTGCGCGGTGGTCGCGTCGTTTTCGTTGTAGCCTAGTTGGTTTAAAAGAGCTGAAATTTCCATATTTTTCCTTTCTAGTTTATACTTTTTTGACTTACCAAAACGCCCTCGATGAGCTTTTTTATATCGCCGTCTAGTATCGCGTCGGTTTGGCTATACGCCTCTCCGCTGCGGTTATCTTTGACCTGCTGATACGGGAAAAGCACGTATGAGCGGATCTGGTGACCCCAGCCGATCTCGCTTTTTTCGATACTGCCGGCGGCTTCTTGCTGCTTCATTAGCTCTAGCTCATACAGGCGTGATTTTAGCATTTTCATCGCGGTGGCTTTGTTTTTGTGCTGGCTGCGGTCGTTTTGACACTGCACGACGATGCCAGTAGGCGCGTGAGTGATGCGTACGGCAGACTCTGTTTTATTTACGTGCTGACCGCCCGCTCCGCCTGCGCGGTAGGTGTCGATTTTTAGATCTTTTTCGTCGATTTCTATCTCGATGTCGTCATCGATCTCCGGGCTTACCATCACGCTAGTAAAGCTCGTGTGTCGGCGACCCGCGCTATCAAACGGGCTGGTTCGTACTAAGCGGTGGATACCGTTTTCGGCCTTTAGATAGCCGTAGGCGTTTACGCCTTTAACGATAAAACTTACGTCTTTTAGTCCGGCTTCTTCGCCCTCTTGGAAGTCCAGGGTTTCGACCTTAAAGCCCTCGCGCTCGCAAAAGCGCAGGTACATGCGGTATAGCATGCTCGCCCAGTCGTTGCTCTCCGTACCGCCCGCGCCCGGGTGGATGGTGACGATGGCGTTTTTGCCGTCGTCCTCGCCGCTAAGCAGCATAGAAATCTCTAAATTTACTATCTTATCCTCTAACTCGCCAGCCTCGGCAAAGAGTGAATTTATCGTCTCTTCGTCGTTTTCCGAGTTTGCCAGCTCGTATAGATCCTTTGCGTCGTCTACGGCGCTTTTGGCGTTTAGGAAGTTGTTTAGGATATTTGAAATTTTCGTTTTTTCCTTACCGATGGCACCCGCTTTTGCGATATCTTGCCAGAAATTTTGATCGTTTTCTAGCTCCTGGATCTCTTTTAGGCGAGCTTTTATACTCTCGGGCTTTACGACACCAGCGATATTTTCTACTTTCGTGCTTAGGGTTTTTAGAAGTTCCGTGTATTCGTAATTATCCAAAATTTAAGACCTTTTTTGTGCTTTTTGGCGTGATTATAACATATTTGTAAGAGTAAAGATAAAATTTGCTATAATCGCGCGTTAAAATTAAACCTAAAAGAAGAGAAAATGCAAATTTTAAGAACAGCAGAGCAGCTGCGAGATTTCGTCGCGGCAAATCCCGAAGATATCGGCTTCGTGCCCACCATGGGCGCGCTTCACGACGGACACGCTAGCCTCATAGAAAAGTGCGTAGCGGAAAACAAAACCGCGATCGTTTCGACTTTTGTAAACCCGACGCAGTTTTTAGCGGGCGAAGACTTTGAAGATTATCCGAAAAACGAACAAAACGACGCTAAAATTTGCGAAGAGCTGGGCGTGCATGCGATGTTTGCGCCTGAGGCTAGGGAGTTATATTTTGATACCGAGCCGCTAATCATCGCGCCTGAAAATCTAGCGAGCGTGCTTGAGGGCAAGACTCGCCCTGGACACTTTGACGGCGTGCTTCGCGTGCTAAATAAGCTATTTAATCTAACAAACGCAAAGCGCGTCTATATGGGCAAAAAGGACGCGCAGCAGCTGCTCATCGTGCGTAATTTCGTAAAGACCTGTTTTTTAAATTTAGAGATCGTGCCTTGCGAGATCGTTCGCGCGCCCGACGGACTGGCGCTTAGCTCGCGAAACGCCTACCTAGACGAAGGGCAAAAGCTAGAGGCGCTTAAGCTTTCGCATTCGCTTAAAAAAGCCTCAAATTTGATCGCAGCCGGCGAGCTAAGCGCGCAGACGATAAAAGGCGAGATGCTACAAACCCTGGAGCCGCTAAACGTCGATTATGTAGCGATCGTGGATAGAAATTTAAACGAAATCTCGCTAATAGAGCCGAGCAACACCATCATCCTAGTCGCTGCGTACGTTGGCAAAACGCGCCTGATCGACAATCTGTGGGTATAAGATGGGCAAACTTCACTTAGTATCATTAGGCTGTAACAAAAATCTGGTGGACTCCGAGATCATGCTCGGACGCCTACAAAACTACGATATCACGCCAGATGTCGCCTCTGCCGACATCATCATCGTAAATACCTGTGGCTTTATAAACTCGGCGAAAGAGGAGAGTATCCGCGCGATCTTAGATATGCACGAAGCACGCAAAAAAGGCTCTTTGCTCGTGGTTACGGGCTGCCTAATGCAGCGTTACCGCGAGGAGCTGATGAAGGAGCTGCCCGAGGTCGATCTATTTACCGGCGTCGGAGACTACGACAAAATCGATGAAATCATCCTAAAAAAGCAAAATTTATTTAGCCCGGACACCTACCTGCAAGCAAGCGAAGAGCGCGTGATAACGGGCTCAAACTATCACGCTTACATCAAAATTTCAGAAGGCTGTAATCAAAAATGTAGCTTCTGCGCGATCCCGACCTTTAAGGGTAAGCTAAAATCCCGCGCGCTCGAAAACATCGTAAACGAGGTGCAAAAGCTCGTAAAAAGGGGCTACTACGACTTTAGCTTTCTCTCGCAAGACAGCAGCTCGTATATGCGCGATCACGCGGTTAGCGACGGGCTCATCTCACTCATTGACGCGGTCGAAAAGATCGAGGGCGTCAAAACCGCGCGCATACTCTATCTCTATCCTAGCACCACCTCAAACGCGCTAATAGAGCGCATCATCGCCTCGCCCGTGTTTGTGAACTACTTTGACATGCCGATCCAGCACGCAAGCGATAAAATGCTAAAAATCATGAGACGCGGAAGCGGCGCGGAGCGGATCAAAGAGCTTTTAAATTTGATGAAAAAGGCACCCGATGCGTTTTTGCGAACGGGCGTCATCGTCGGACACCCTGGCGAGAGCGAAGCTGAATTTGACGAGCTTTGCGCGTTTTTGCAAGAGTTTAAATATGACCGCGTTTCGGCGTTTGCATATTCGAAGGAAGAAGACACTCTCTCATACGAGATGGAGCAGGTGCCTGCCAAAATCATCTCAAAACGCTTAAGTAAGATCGAAAAGATCACTCGAGCCGCGATTGAAGCGAGTTTCGCGCAGGAGCTGGGCAAGAAATTTATCGTTTCGCTCGAGGGCGAAAGCAGCGAGGGCGAGATGTTTTATGCCGCGAAAAAGGCACTGTGGGACAAAGACATCGACGGCGAAATTTTGATCAACGAAAGCGACGTGGAGCAGCTAGAAACCGGCGGTCGCTACTGGTGCGAGATCACGCAGGTAGCGGGCAGCCAGGCGCTAGGCAAGATCACGGCAAAGGCCTAAAATGCTAAGCGCGCCCGTTTTGCATAAGCTAAAATCGGGGCGAAATCTGCTTGCCTTTTCGTACGGCGTCGACAGCACGGCGCTTTTTTATCTTCTGGACGAGGCGGGTGTGAAGTTTGACCTCGCGATCGTGGATTACAACGTCCGCGCGCAAAGCAAGGACGAGGTCGCCTCGGCGAGAGACTTGGCGGCCAAATTTAATAAACAAATCTACGTAGAAAGCGTGCAGCTGGGCGCGTCAAATTTCGAGCACGAAGCGCGTGCGGCCAGATATGATTTTTTCGCCGAGATTTGCCGCAAGCAGGGCTATGAAAATTTGATCTTAGCGCATCAGTTTGACGATAAATTCGAGTGGTTTTTGATGCAGCTTGGGCGCGGCGCTGGGCTTAGCGAACTACTTGGCATGCAAGAGCTTGAAGCTCGCAATGACTACGTGATCGCTCGTCCGCTTCTAGGCGTGCGAAAGTGCGAGCTGGAGCGGTTTTTGCGTGAGCGAAATCTAAAGTACTTCACCGACGAGACGAATTTAACGGACCGGTTTAAACGCGGATTTATTCGCGCGAAATTTAGCGAGCCGTTTTTAAACGAATACTTTAGCGGCGTGAAAAAAAGCTTTGAGTTTTTAGCGGCCGACGCGTTAAGCTTAATTCCCGAAATTTCTAACCCCGCACCTAAAATTTATCTCGTAAAACGCGGTGCAAACGAGCTTCGCGGCGTCGATCAGGCATGCAAGCGACTAGGGCTCGTACTAAGCTCGGCGCAGCGAAACGAATGCGCGCGCTGCCTGGAAAGCGGTGCAGGCTGCGTGCTAGGCGGCAAGGTAGCCGTGGGAGCTGGCGAAAAATTTATCTTTATGACGCCATATATCAAAGCGGCAATGGACAAGAAATTTAAAGAAGCATGCAGGCAGCTCGCCGTCCCGCCGATAAACCGCGGATTTTTGTTTGCCGCGGACGCGGATCTTGCGCTATTTGAGGAGCTTTTTTAGACGCCTACGTTTTGGGCGTGAACCTGCGATAAAAGATACTTGAATCTTAAAAAAGACGCTAATGCTTTCTTTGCGGTAGCTTTAGATTTAGCGGCGCTAGACGGCCGGCTTAAGCGTCCTTACGCAAAAACTAGATATCGTCGCTTTATCTTAAAAAGGCGGCTTAAAGCTCGGTTTGGTACTAAATATGCCGCACTAACATCCTTAAATACCGCTTACGAAAATATCGGTATCTACAAAAATAGCTCGAATCGTCGTGCAAAAGGCGTAGGCGTAAATATGCGAAAAGGCAAGCGCCCCCAAATCTTCGATAAATTTACGCCAGAAATTAGAATTGGGCGATAAGGATCAAGCGGTCTTAATCAAATTTCGCAAGCCGTTATCATCACTCCCCGTATTTTTTCTTTAGATCGTCCCACGTCACTAGCGTGCGTTTGCCCTCTAGGCTGCGGATGCGCGTGACGTCTTGCATCATCTCGAGCACCCCCTTAAATACGCCGTTTTCATCGCGCACGGCGGCGTAGTAGATGTAGATAAATTTGCCGTGAAGCTCCAGCCAAAAGTCGATCTCGTCGCGCTCGCCCTTGCGAAACGCATCGATGATCTCTAGCACGCTAGCTACGCTCTCGCGCGGGTGGCAGTTTTTCACGTCACGCCCGATGACGCCGGCACTTCGCGGAAATACGCGGTGCTTTGTATCGGTGTAAAATTTCACGATCTCGTTTTCGTCGACGAATGAGAGGTCGACTGGCATGTGCCTATAAATGAGGTTGATTTGCTCTAGCGTGAGCTTGCCTGTGGCGACGTCAAAAACCGCGTTTTTATCGCGGTTTGCGTTTGGATTTAGTCCGTATTTACTCATCAAATTTGACAGCTCTTTTAGGAAATTCGGATTTAAAACCACTTCGTTTAAGTTGCTGTTTTGTAAATTTGCCACGCTTAAATTTGACTCGTTTTGCAAATTTGAGTTCTTTAAATTTGACTTCGAGCCGCCGCCGGAGTCTAAATTTAACGGATAAAATTCGCTCGGCTTTTCGATGAGAAAATATCCGATCTCATCATCGCCGCGTCTCATCGCGCGAAACTCCTCCTCGCTGATCATCTCCAGCGACGTCGGATAGAGCGCCACCTCCTCGCGTGCGAGCAGATCGAGCAAGTTTTCGTAGATCTCGTGCTGAGCCGCGATAAACTCGTCAGCCTTGCCTTCCTCTAGCAGCTCGCGCGC
This sequence comes from Campylobacter massiliensis, assembly GCF_014253065.1. NCBI lineage: Bacteria > Pseudomonadati > Campylobacterota > Epsilonproteobacteria > Campylobacterales > Campylobacteraceae > Campylobacter > Campylobacter massiliensis. The sequence continues at coordinate 814,083 of NZ_JACLZK010000002.1, read as the reverse complement.
TGCGGCGATACCGTCGCGGACCTTGTTATCAAAGCTCCACATGAAGCGCGACGGGCGGTCAAAGCCCTTGTTTTCGAGCATCGAGTAGAGTTGGTGCTGTTTTCTGGCAAAATGCGTCCTGTTAAAGCCGCCCAGTTTGTCGTAAATTTCAAGCCATTCGTTTTTGATAAATTTCTTTTTTAGCAGCTCTTTTGCCTTTGCGATCAGCTCGCGCGCGGCATCGTTTTCGCTGATGTAGGTAGCTACTGGGTGGTCTTTTGGTAGCTGTGGGCGCTCGGCGGTTAGGATACCGCGCAGGATTTCTGATAGCTCGGCGGCGTTTTTGTCGATAAATTCGCTCTTAAAGCCTAGATTTAGCAAATTTGCGCGCACGTTTTTAAAATCTGCCGGCGTGAGTTTCGTTAGCTCCGATTTCGCAGCTTTTCTAGAGGCAAAAAAATTTGCCGTTCCGTTAAGATAATCCCTTAAAATCGCAGTCGCCAAGGCAACGGCGGCGTTGTTAAATTTTATCATTTTGTATCCTTAACTTAAATTTTAAGGATTATACAAAAAGCGGAGATTAAAAACTTTGATTTATCTTAAGCTGTAAATTTTGATACCAAAGGTCGCGTCGATCTTTTCGGTATCCTTGCGCATTTTGATCGGAAAGTCGATTTTGACGATATTTTCGTAGCTTTGTAGCGCGTCCATAAACTCGTAAAATTTAGCAGGAGTTTTCATGGAGCCCGTTACGGTTAGCTCATAGACCGAGATCTCGCCGTTTTTTGCGGCCTCTTTTAGCCCGCTTAGATTTACGTTTGCGAAATATTTTGATGTGAATTGAGTAAATTTATCCGTGTCAAATTTGTTTTCAAGCGCGTCTAGCTGAGCCTTGTCGTTTTGTTTTATCTCGTCTAGGGCCTTTGATTTGGCGTCGTAGAGCCTTTGCGTTTGCGCGCTTGCGGCGATTTGCATGCGGCTTTCGTATTTGACCTGCTTGTACTCCTTGATGCTCGGCACCAAAAGGCCAAATATCATCGCGAGGCAAGCTATGATACAAATGAGTACGTAGATGAGCAGCTTGGTGACGTCGATATTTTGCAGGCTTCTATCTTTGCTCATTTTTACCCTCTAGGTTGTCGGTTTTGTTTGTGCTGACGAAATTTAACCAGCCGCTATCTAGCTGATAAAACGAGGTATTTGACGTGTTAAAAATCGACTTTAACGGCGTTGCGAGCAGCATGTTATAAACGTCGCGGCTAGGCGTGGTGCCTTTCACGATGAGCGAGTTTTTATCCATCGCGATCTCGTATAGCGTGATGCTTGAGGGTACCAGATCGAGTAGATTGCGCAGGCTTTGCTTTAAGACGGCGTTTGAGGCCGCGATCTCGTTTGCGCTATCTCTTCTTTGCTTTAAAAGTGCGGTTAGCTCGTCGGTTTGCCTGATCTGATCTTTTGTTTGTGCTTGCTTTTGTCTTGAGATTTGAGTTTCGTTTAGTAGCGAGTTGCTTTTTAGCTCGACGACTAAATTTACTATGGCAAAAAGTAGCACCGCCGTAGCTATAAAAAGTAGCCAAATTTTACTAAAGAGATCAAAAAACGGTTTTTTTCGAGGTTTTATGAAGCTATAACTAGTCATTTTCCAACTCTTTTTTCATTAGCTCGGTCATCGTCTTTAGGGTACTAACCGGATAAACGGCGGTCTTTACCAAAAGCTCGTTTTCTATATAATGTAAAAACGTAGCGCTCGTCCTCTGCGTAGCGTCGAAAATTACGACGTTTTCGATAAAATCGCCCTCGTAAAGCGGATTTGTGTAAAATTCTTTAAGCGCTAGCGAGATATAGCGGTATATGCTCATATCGCGCCCAAATATCGACACGGATGCCGTTACGTCGGTGGATTCGGGCATATTTATATCATAGTCGAGGTCTGCAAACTCTTCTTCGTTGTCGTCCATTTTTAACATTTCGCCAAGATCATCCAGACCGTCCATGGTGTTAAAGCTTTCGTCTACATTTGCGATAAAATCGTCTATCTCGTCGCTGTTTTCTTTATCAAAATCAGCGCTTTCGCTATACTCTTCATCGTTTTCCTTGCAAACGGCAGCGTATTTTACCCCTTCGCTTGAGGTGATACAGATGGTAAAACCCTCCTCGCAAGAGTAGACGAAAAGGGTGCTTGCGGTTGGTAGATTATGTTTTTCGATCTCTTTTTGTGTTAGTGCGATTGGCGAATAAAGTACGTCTACGCCGATGTCTGTAAACTTTTCCTCTGCGGCTTTGACGTCCGAGTGTTTTGCGTATATGAGCCAGTTTTTGGCGGGATTTATGCAGGTTATTTCTTTTGTTTTGATCCCCAGTTTTTCGAGATTGTCTGCATTTTTAGCCTCAAACGCGCCTTGTTCGAGTGTGTCGAAAAACAGCGAAAGATAAACCCATTTATACTCTTTTTGCAAATTTCTTATGTACTCGTTTGCTCTTTCGGAAACTACGCCGGATTCATCTAGGTCAAATTCTGCTTTTATCGTTTTTAACAGCTTTGCGCCCTTGTAGGCCTCGCCGTAAAATAGGCATTTTCTGGACTGGATAACGGCGCTAAGATATAAGACGCTAAAAAAACGACGTATCAGCAAAGATTTCTCCTAAAAATTGCAATGCGTTATCATACCCAAAAAGCTATTAAGTTCAATTAAAACAGCTCTTTTTGCAGGGTTAAAAATTTATCCCTTATTATTTTGGCTTCTTCTTGCAGCGACGGATCGGTTAAATTTGACGGCTTGAGCAGATCGTAGTCGCTCACGGCGATGTCGCACATCATGTGGATTTTGTCCAAATCTACTTTATTTACCTTGCCTGATTTGCTGATTTTTTGGATACTTTCTAGGTAGCCGTTTGAGCGGGCGATGTAGATGGCGTATTTTTGCGAGATTTCGCTTTGCACCATCACAGTGTGGGCGAGTTTGTTGTAGATGTCTTTGTTGTATGCGGATTTTGATAGCTTGTAGGCGGTTTCATAGTCGCCCGTTTCGTAGTAAAATTTGGCCTGAAGCGCGTTTTTATAAGACGGACTAAATGTAATAAACGAGATAAAAACGACCGCCAAAAGCGCTCCGATAGATAAAACTACGGTCTTTGAGCTCATTTTTCCATCTCCTTTTTTACTAGCTCTCTTGCGTCTTCTAGCGCCATGTCCGTTACGCTAAAAGGCGGCGAGAGCGTATAAGAAATCTCGCTAAAAGGCTTTGGGATTATCATTTTATCCCAGCTTTTTAGCTGCCAAAATTTACTCGCTTCGTAGTTTAAAATTTGTATTTGCGCATTTTGCTTTTGCGCGATGACGACCGCGCCGTCGGCTACGCTATGATAGGGGCCGCGCGGACCGTCTGGGGTGATGATGACGTCGGTACCGCCTTTTAGCTCTCTAAAGCTTTGCGCAAGGGCCTTTACCGCGCCTTTTGAGCTACTGCCTCTGATGGCGCCGATACCGAAAAACGAAATCACGCGCGCGATGATCTCGCCGTCTTTGTGGTCGCTTATCATGACTTTGGCGCGTCTTTGCGGGTTTTGGCCGTTTTTCCACCAGTGCACGTAGGCAAAACTCATCAGCGCCAGTCTGCCGTGCCAAAACAGCACGACGCATGGCTCGTTCGTCAAATTTGTCTTAGAAAAGCTCTTTTTGCAGGTTAAAAATATAATCCAAATAAAAAAATAGATAATGCGCGGGGCTAAATTTATAAAAACGCTTCGTTTAAATTTAGCCCACAAGCTCACCGTAAAGCACCATTCTCTTTGGATCGTTCACGCGCACTTTTAGCGTCTTGCCTAGCAGCTCTTCGCTGCCTGCGACTTGAACGAGGAAGTTATTAAAGCTTCTGCCGGCAACCCCGCCGTTTACGCGAAGCTCCTCAAAATATACGTCGAAAATTTTGCCTTTTTGCTCCGCGACGATTTCGTCTAAAATCTCGTTATGGCGGCTTTGTAGGCGGGTTAGACGAGCGCTTGCGACGGCCTCTGGGATTTGATTGGTAAATTCCGCCGCTTTGGTCATCGGGCGAGGCGAATACTTAAAGCTAAAAATTTGCTCGAAGCGTACCTTTTCCAGTACGTCCATCGTGTCCTCAAACTCCTCGTCCGTTTCGCCAGGAAACGCCACGATAATGTCAGTAGAAATGCTAACCTCAGGACATATTGCGCGTAGTTTAGCGGCCCTGTCTAAAAACCACTCTTTGGTGTAGCCGCGCTTCATCTCGCGCAGGACTTTGGTGTTTCCGCTTTGAAGCGGCATGTGCATGGATTTGCAAATTTTGGGATTTTGACTAAAGATTTCTAAAAATTTATCGTCCATATGAAGCGGATGCGGACTTGTAAATCGTATGCGCTCGACGCCCTCTATCTCGCTGATCTTTACGAGTAGGTCGCTAAAGTCGATCTTCTCGTGCGCGCCCGAAAATCTCTTGCCGTAGTTATTTACGTTTTGCCCGAGCAAGAAAATCTCCTTGGCTCCGCCCTCGGCAGCTTTTTTTACTTCGCGCAGGATCAAATTTGCGGGGATCGAGATCTCGTCGCCTCTGGTGTGCGGAACGATGCAGTAGGTGCATTTTTTATCGCAGCCGATCGAGATATTTATGTGGCTTTTATACGGCGAGCCTCGAAATTCGCCGAATGCATACTCGCTCTCGTCGTGATTTATGTCGGTGCTGATAAATTTAGGCGTCTTAACCGCGGCTGAAATTTTACTGACGTTTCGCGCGCCGAGCACGAAATCCACGTAAGGTGCTCGTTTAAAAATTTCGCTTCCCAGATGGCTTGCCGTGCAGCCGCAAACGCCGATTTTAGCGCCCGCTTTTTTTACTTTTTCAAAGCCGCCGACCTCGCTAAAAAGCTTATGTACTGGCTTTTCGCGCACCGAGCAGGTGTTGATAAGGATGAGGTCGGCCTCGGAGATATCCTGAGTGAGCTCGTAGTCCTCTTTTTGCTTGAGCTCGGCGATGATGTGCTCGCTGTCGCGGACGTTCATCGCGCAGCCTAAAGTCTGGATAAAGAGCTTTTTTTGCGCTGCGCTCAAAGGATGTGAACCTCGTACATATAGTCGTTTTCGTCGAGTCCGTATTTTACGGTGCGGTGATAGACGCTAAGGCCCTTTTCCTCGAAAAATTCAACCAAAGCGATGAGTTGTTTGTGGCTGTTTTCTCTGTCGAAATAGAAAATTTGTTGCGGATCTTTAGCAAATGCCGCTTCGATTTTTTCAAGAGAGATCGTTTTTGGTTTGGCGTCAAGTTGCGTTCTAGCGAGTTTTAGCTCCATTTTTAATCCTTTGAAATCTTTAATTTAATCTGTGAATATAGCAAAAACATCTTAAAAAACGGATTAAAACTCGATATCCTCTAAGGCTAAAGGCGTTGCAAAATTTATATCGCGGGCGGCTTTTTTGCCTAAAATTCTCTCGTAATATCTCGGATGCAGTCCGCTTGCAGGCCTTACGGAGCGAACGTTGGCCGCCGTTAAAATTTCGCCTTTTTTGATATTTTCCGACGCAAATAGCGACCTTGCGCCGTGCCTATTTGCTTGATTTATTTCGTAATTCACCCTGCCCATCGCCAGAGCCGTATCTCTGACCGCGTTCGCCATTTCTTTAAACTCGTTAAAATTTAACGAAAATCCGCTATCCTCGCCGCCTAAAGCCCTGTCTATCGTGAAGTGCTTTTCTATCACGCTAGCTCCCAGCGCCGTAGCCGTTATCGGCGGTACTAGGCTTATCGAGTGGTCGCTTAGTCCGACTTTTACGCCCATAGGAGAAAATTTCTCAAACATATCTTTAACGGTGATTAAATCCATCTTATCTACGGGAGCGGGATAGCTAGAGGTGCATTTTAGTATCGTAACGTCGTTATTTCCGACTTTTTTGCACGCTTCTATCGCTTCTAAAATTTCTTCGTAACTTGAAATGCCCGTAGATATTATCATCGGCTTTTTAAATTTAGCCGCATAAGAAATAAGCGGATAATCTATCGCCTCAAACGATGCGATTTTATACATCGGCACGCCTATACTCTCTAAAAAATCCACCGCACTAAAATCGAAAGGCGTCGAGAAAAAATCTATGCCTACGGTTTTTGCATAGTCAAAAAGTTCTTTTTGCCACTCCCACGGCGTATAGGCTTTTTGATATAGTTCGTATAGGCTTTGCCCCGCCCACAAGCCGCTTTTTATCATAAAAATTTCATCTTTGGAGTTTAGCGTTATCGTATCGGCCGTGTAGGTTTGGATTTTGACCGCATCCGCGCCGGCGTCTTTTGCGGCCTTTATGATTTTAAACGCCAACTCTTTGTCGCCGCAGTGGTTTGCGGACATTTCGGCTATGATATAAGGCGCTTTCATTTAGCTTCCTTTAGGGCTTCTACGATGTAAAACGAGTTAAAAATTTCGCCGTTATTTTGCGTAAATTCCTCTTTATCCAGCGCGATTATTTTTAGTCCGGCCTGCCTAAATATCTCCTCTATCTCAGTCTTTGAATAAAACGAATAAACTAGCCCCTCGTAGCCTTTTCTGGTCGTTTTATAGGAGTTTTGATTTATGCGTTCGGCTCCGATTTTTAGTCCGTCGGCGTCCGTTCTTAGATTTATAAATACTCGCCCGTTTTCGTTTAAACTATTTGCGAATTCTTTTAAAATTTCAGCGGCTGCGGACGGTTCGTAAAGATGAAGCACGCCCCAGCTAATTATCGCATCTACTTTTTTGTCGCTTAAAATTTCGCTTAGGCTCTTGCCGTCGCTGCAAAAAAGCTCTAGCGTCGCTCCGTTTTCTAAATTTAGCTTTTTACCGTTTTCCCACTCTTTAGCGTCTTTGATAGCGCCGAATTTTAGCGCGACCGCGGCAAGAGGCAGAGCGTTTATATCTATACCGATTAGTTCTTTTGCGCCAGCTTTTGCCAGGCAGGCTAGATGCCTACCGGTCCCGCAACCGAAATCCATCGCGCTTGCGGGTTTAAATTTCGCCGCAAATCTCGCTACGGCTTCGTGCGGATATATAAGATCCCCTTTTAGCACCAGCTCTTGCCACTTTTTTAAATCGCCGTAATTCCGATTTTCGTTAGATTTTTCTTGCACTTTTACTCCTTTATTCTAGTAAATTTACTCATTAGCGCGCCTGCTTTTTCTAGGCATTCTTCTTCGCTTTCGGCTATGATTATAGCGTAGCCGCGACTTATCAGCGACGCGCCGTCTTTTACCTCGCCTAGATTTTTTAAGTCGCCGCATTTAAATTTTACTATACCGCACTCGTCTTTTATCTCGCTAAAATTAGGCGGTACGACGCCGTAATCAAAGTCGAAATATTTAATCATCGCGCTTTTTAAAAATTTAGGCTCAAAGCTAAAAGGCTTATTTAATACGAAATTTAGCCATTCGCGCGTCAAATTTACTCCCGTAGCTATTTCTACAAAATCGCTCGTGAGGTAATGTCCGCTGGGTCTTGGCGCAAGCTCGATGACGAAAGGCTTGCCGTTTTCGCGCAATATAACATCGGCGTGCATCAGACAGTTTTTTAGTTTCAGCCTTTTTACGACTTCTTTTAAACGCTCGCTAATCGCGGCTATCTCGGGCGTCGCGACGTAGCCCACGCTTTGGCGGTAGGGCGGAGGCGTTAGAAGCTTTTTACGCGCCAAGACGTGGATATACTCGCCCTCTATAACGGCGGCGTTAATGCCGTATTCTTTGCCTTCTACGAAGCTCTCGCGTAAAAATTCGCCGCTTTTTAAATTTAGTCGCGTGGCGTATTTTTCGTACTCGCTAGCGTTTAAAACGACCGTTACGTTTTTGCTGCCGCTGCCGTAGCGAGGCTTGATAACGAGCGGAAAGTCCGCGTCGCTAGGCGAATCTGACGCTTTGCTCATCGGGTAGCACTCGGCATCTCTTAAATTCGTCCTCATCGGCTCGTTCGTCTCTCTCTCTCTCTCTCTTATTTTTGGGATTTAGCGCGGAGTGGAAGGCTAGTTTGTCCGTGCATACGTCGCATGTTTTTTCGTTCGGACCTTTTAATCCGTAAAAATCGTTTATCGCTCCGGCGACGAGTAGGCATCTGCCTACGGGAACGGGTAGGACGCAAACCGGTTTAAAACCTTGTTCGGTTATTAAATTTATTATATTTTGCGGATCTCTTATATCGCAAACGAAACTAAAATCGGCCTGCTTTAGTCCTGCCGCATTTTCGTCGCCGTCAAACGCCGCGACCTTTAGCCCGCTTTCTTGCGCTAAATCTATCGCGTAGAGACTTTCGCTACTCGCGCCTATTACTAGAGCTACTTCCACTTAAGCTTCCTAAAAAACTCGGCGTCTTGCCTAAAATCGTCTAAATTTTCCTCGCTATTTTTGTTTGTCTCTATCGCAAGCGGTAGAGCCTGATTTAGGATTTTAGCGATTTTGGCTAGATCAAAACTCCCTTCGCCGAAGTGTAGATGCGCGTCGTACATGCTATCTGCTACGTTGTCGCTTAGGTGGTAAACCAGCGGATTTAGGCTATTTAAAAGCTCTACGTAGCCGTAAATTTCAAGCTTTTGATAGTTTGCCGAGCAAATAGCGTGTCCGACGTCTAGGCAAAGCCCTACGCCCGTTTCTTCTTTTATGCGTTTTAAGCTCTCGTAACTAGAACCTATGCAAAAGCCCGTCTCGCCCGTTTTTTTAAAATTTACTATAAAAGGCTTATTTTCTATTATAAATTCGCTCTTTGAGAGACGAGATAAATTTGCTATCTGATAAATACTCTCGTTTAAGTTACCGCCGATACCGGGATGAAATACCGTATATATCGCATTTAGCGCCTCGCTCCATTTAAAAGCTTCTTTCGCCGCGGCTAAATTTAGCTCTCTTTTGTCCTTGTTGGAAAAATCAAGCCCGTGCGAAAAATGAGGCGCATGCACGGCAAAGGGCAGATTTAGTTCTTTTTGCAAATTAACCCAAAGGCTAAGCTTTTCAAGGCTGTCCGGTACCGCGTAAAGCTCGATATAGTCGTAAATTTTCTCTTTAAAAAGCTCGCGAGCGGGCGCGATATAGTTTTCGTTTAAAGACCACAGCTTAAGCCCGATTTTGTTTTTCATCTTTATTTCCTTAAATTTAATACGAATTTTACTAGCAAAAACCGAGCCTTTTTAAAATTTAGCGATTTTGAGCTTGCAAAATTTTATATTTCATTTCCGCCGTAGCCCAGTCCTCGGGCGTATCGATATCCTGTACGGTTTTTTCGTCCATGATGAAAGGCAGAACCTTAGGGGACGCGCTTGCCTCCGTCTTATAAAAATAAAACATCCCGACGTCGTGGTACATCGGTTCTAAATCTTGCGAGCGTTTGGATGCGTTTTGCGGCTGGGCGTAGGTTAAAAATCCGCTATTTTCTATCCTAAAAGCTCGCTGTATAGGAAAACTAAATTTAACCACCGGTACGAGCGAATCCGCGCCGCTAGAAACGAATTGACGGTATGCCTCTTTCAAAATCTCGCCCGTTAAAAACGGCACGCAAGGATAAATGCAGCAAAGCGTAGCGGGCTTTACGCCTAGTTTTGCGTATTCGTCCAAAACTTCGTTTAAAACGTCCGCCGTAGTGGCAAAATCGTCCGAGGTCTTAGCCGAGCGCATAAAGGGTACTTTCGCGCCTAAATTTAGGGCGACTCGAGCGATCTCTTCGTCGTCGGTCGAGACCGCGATCTCGTCGAATATCCCCGCGCCTTTGGCCGCCGTTACGGCGTATGAGAGCATCGGACGTCCGAAAAATTCCTTGATATTTTTGCGAGGTATTCGCTTGCTGCCGCCTCTTGCGGTAATGACGGCCAAATTTGATATATTCATCGTTTTACGCCCCTTTAAATTTGCGTTAAATTTACCCAAAACGGCGTAAAAATACGGTTAAAGTTGATTAAAAGTTTGATTTTTATATAATTTCTGTCTACGCAAATAAATTCCCCAGAGATTTATCAGAAAATAAGGAGAAAATATGGAAAAAATAGCGGACATCATAGAATCTATCGCAAATGAAAAAGGGCTCGAAATCGAAGACGTAAAAGAGCGTGTCATAAGAGCTATTATCAATACCGCAAAGAAAATTTACGGCGAAAACTACGAATACGACGCTGTTATAGATAATGCGACCAAGACCCTTCATCTATATCAAAAAATCACCGTCGTAGAGGATGGCGACGAGCGATTGGCCGAGGATAACGAGCATTATCTCGGCGTAAGCGAAGCCAAAAAAGTAGACTCTGGCGTAGAGATCGGCGACGAGCTAACATACGAGCTATCTACCGACAATCTCGGCCGAACCGCCGCGCAGACGCTTCACAAGGAGCTTGAGTACCACATCCAGCGCTTGATGGAGGAAAAAATCTTCCAAAAGTATCAAGACATGGTCGGACATATGGTTTTTGGCTCTGTCACGCGCGTAGATAGCGAGGAAAATACCTTCATCGAGATAGACGAGTTGCGAGCCGTGATGCCGCGCAAAAACCGCATAAAAGGCGAGAAATTTAAGCCCGGCGACGTCGTAAAAGCCGTCATAAAAAGCGTCTATATCGACAAATCTATGGGTATCAAGGTCGAGTTAAGCCGCACGTCGCCAAAATTTCTCGAAGCCCTGTTAAAAGCCGAAGTACCGGAGATCAAAGACGGCCTCGTGCTGATCGCTGCAAGTGCTAGAATCCCGGGCGAACGCGCTAAAGTAGCGCTCGTAGCCACCTCGCCTAACGTCGATCCCGTGGGCGCGACCGTGGGCACCAAAGGCGTGCGCATAAATGCCGTCACAAAGGAGCTAAACGGCGAAAATATCGACGCGATCGAGTATTCGGCCGAGCCTGCGATCCTCATCACGCGAGCGATGGCGCCCGCGATCATCAGCTCGGTTAAAATCGGCGAGGACAACAAAGCCGTCGTGAGCCTAGTGACTGAGCAAAAGAGCAAAGCTATCGGTAAAAGCGGCATAAATATCAGGCTAGCCAGCATGCTAACCGGTCACGAGATCGAGCTAAACGAGCTAGGCGCTAGAGGCGAGAGCAAAGACGAAAATGCGAAGGATCTAAAAGCGCTGTTTGGCGATCTGTAGCCAAATTTGAGCCCTTTGGTCACATGCGTCTGGGGCGGTAAATTTAGGGCGCAGCACCAGGATCAAATTTGAGTTAAATTTGTCTCAAAATTTGATCCGCTTCGTTTGCTAAAATTTGCCGCTTTTTTATTTTAGTGCGTTAAATTTTACAAAGCGGCAGCGAGATAAATTTGAAATTTCAAGGCGGCGATCAACCGCCTGATTTGAGGTTATTTATTTTTAGTAGAGCGGTACATCGGATGCTGGTAGTCGTTCCTCTCGCAACCCGCAGCCAATAATCCAAATACCAAAGCAAGCGCGCATAATATAACTTTTCTCATTTTCTCCCTTTTTTGAATTTCATTTTCGCGCGATTATAGCAAATTTCGCCAAATTGCCAAAATATCCGCGGCTAAATTTGACGGTATTTGTACTTGGCTATTTTGCGTCAAATTCGTCGTAGTTTATAGCGAGCAAGCAAAATTTGCTCGCCTGATACCCGCATGCGACAGATTCGCGCTTTCTGGCAAATTTATTAGCCTAAATTTATCCCGTCCCGCGACGCGCCGAGTCATAATATATTAAATTTTTATCCAAAAAAAAGTAGAATATCACATCTTAAATTTAAGGAAAAATCCGTGTTGCAAGCATTAGCGCTTAGATATAGACCGCGAAATTTTAGCGAGCTCGTAGGCCAGGAGGCCGTCAGCACCAGCCTCACGCACGCTCTGGACGAGAGCCGCCTCACCCACGCCTACCTTTTTTCGGGGCTTCGCGGCAGCGGCAAGACCTCGAGCGCGAGGATATTTTCGAAGGCTCTGGTTTGCGACCACGGCCCGACTAGCCGGCCCTGCGAGCAGTGCGCCAACTGCATCGCCGCAAACGAAGGCCGCCACATCGATATCATCGAGATGGACGCGGCCAGCCACCGCGGTATCGACGATATAAAGGGCCTCATCGAGCAGACCAAGTACGCTCCGGCGATCGCGCGCTTTAAGATTTTCATCATCGACGAGGTGCATATGCTCTCCACGCCCGCGTTTAACGCGCTGCTAAAGACGCTCGAGGAGCCGCCGCCCTACGTCAAATTTATCCTGGCTACGACTGATCCGCTCAAGCTCCCGGCCACCGTGCTATCGCGCACGCAGCATTTTAGATTTCGTCAGATCTCGCGCCCGGACGTCGTCGCGCATCTTGACTTTATCCTAAACCGCGAAAACGTCCCGCACGAAAAAGAGGCTCTCAAGATACTCGCTCGTAGCGGCGCGGGTTCGCTGCGCGATACTCTCACGTTGCTAGATCAGGCCATCATCTACGCCAAGGGCGAGCTCACGCAAAGTGCCGTTGCGCAGATGCTAGGGCTACTTGATCCGCAGCGCATAGAGGAGATCTTGGCGCTTGTTATGAGCGGCGACAAATCGGCCGTGAGTGCGGCTGTAGCGCAGCTGGAGAGCTACGATGCCGAGATGGTGATAGACGAGATAACGGCAAATCTCAAGGCGAATTTTCTCGCGCAAAGCCCGAAATACTCGCTACTTTTATATGAGAGATTTTTTAGGATCCTCTCGCAGGCGCGCTCGATGCTAAGCGTCAGCAGCGACGGCGGATTTGTGCTTGGAGTGATGCTTTTTATGATGATCGAGGCGATAAATCTAAAATCGATCGACGAGATGATAGCCGTGGACGCGAGGGAAAAATTTGCGGATTCGCAGGCGCGCGTAGCTTCAAATTTTGCGGGTGGACGAAGCGAAACGGCCAGGTTTGCGGCTCCTGCGCAGTCGGGTCAAATTTCACCCTCTACGGACGGGTCAAATTTGACGGGCACAAACGCGGCTAAACTCGCCTCGCAAAACGGCGCGGCTTTGGAGCAAAATTTAAGCGCAAAGACACTGACCGGCTCGGCAAATTTGAGTGCTCAGACTCCTCAGGAGCCGGGCGGCCAAACCGGCGCCGCGAAAACTCCAAGCCCTGCTTATGAGGCGTTTTTAGCCAAAATTTACGACCGCAGCTTTGATCTTGGCGAGTGCTTTAAAAACTGCATCGAGTTTTTGGAGTTTTCAGACGGCTGCATGAGTCTGGCCTCAAGTGCGGCAGGCGATGATCAGAAACGGCTTCGCGAGGGTTCGAAGGTGATTTTGCAGATCTTGCGCAGTCTTTTTGGCGAGAGCGCAAAGATAAAGATAAATCCCAAGCAAAGCCCCGAAATAGGGGGTGCGGAGCAAAAGGACGCGGCGGCAAATTTGACGGCGGAAAGCGCTACAAATTTGGACGTTGAACGCGGCGGCGAGGTTAAATTTGGGGGCAATGAAACTACGTCAAACCATGAGGGCGCTAAATTTGACGCGAACGGTTCGGAGGAAAATTTAAATCAAAACGCCCAAGCGCAAGAGTCCTCAAATTTGACTGGAAATTTGTTTGCAGGCGGTAGCGAGGGGAGGACGGCTATGCTCTCGGAGCAAAATTTAGACGCCGAATTTGAAAGCGGCGAGCAGGACGAGCAAGCGGAAAATTTGACGCCGCAAACGCAATCGGATATTTTGCAAGCGGCAAGCGACTCGGCTCCGAGCGCGCAAACCAATGGCGGCTCGCCTATGGGCGAAACCGAGCCCTTAAATTTAAACGAAAACGCGGCAAATTTGACGCAAAACTCGCAAACGCAGGCTGATTTAAATCAATCGACCGAGCCTAAATTTGCGCCCGATTTTGAGAGTATGCGCGACGATACGCACGATTTTGGCGAGGCATATTCGTTAAAATTTAAGACCGACGACGGAATGTCTGCGGGGGCGGATCTGGCGTTTTTAGACGACGAACTAAGGCGGCTAGAGAGTCAAAATGCCGCAAAAACGGAGCAAAAACCAAGCGCCGCAGCTAAATTTAACCAAAACAGCGCACCGCAAACGGCTACCTTTGGCGAGCCGCCGTTTGATCCTGATGATGTGAGCGAGATGTTTAGCGAAGCGGCCGAGTATGATGACGGCCTTTTTGAGCAAGACGCAAGCGAGCCTGTAAACGCGGCTGTAAGGCAAAATTTAGATACGACAAATTTAAGCGGCAAGAAGTTTCAAAACGAAGAAAATTTTAAAGACTCGTCCTTAAGCGAGGTAAATTTGAACGCTCAAAATCCTGCGCCAAATTTGCCTACAAAAACTCAAGCCGATCCTAAGGCCGTAAAAAATCAAGCGGTTTTAAAAGAAGCCAAACGACTGTTTGGAGAGCCTGAAATTTTGGAGATTTGAGGCGTTTGATTCGGCTCTAAATTCGTGGGCAAGTTTTATTGCCTTTGGTGTGGTGCCACCGTCAAAGCTTGGAATAACGGGCTAAATGCCGATCAGAAAAAACGCCTTGAGCGCGAGCTGAAAATAGGCGTGAGCCTAGGTGAAACTACGCCGATGTTAGCCCAAAGGATAGCGCAGGCTTTACAAAAAAGTAAACGCGACGCGACGTCGATAGCATTAACCGGAGCGGGCGCGATAGTAAGCGAAATTCGCCAAGCCTTTTTTGAAGCAAACGATGACGTCATAAAATGCTACAAATATCAAGCCACGCTAGATACTCGCACGTCTGCGTTATGCAGAGCTTACGACGGCCTAACGTGGGATAAAGACTACAAGCCCATCGGGCATAACTTCCCGTTTCGCAAACCGCGCGTAAATACTCATTTTAATTGCCGTAGCACCATAATACCCGTAACCAAAAGCTGGGGCGAGTTGGACGTAGAGGGTATGGATAGCGCAAGCGACCGCACGAGGTCGTCTATGAACGGCTACGTGCCGCAGGATATGACGTTTAATGACTGGCTAAAAACCCAAAGCCTCGAAACGATAGAAAAGACGCTTGGTAAAGGTAGAGCCGAGCTATTTATGCAAGGCAAGATCACTATGCGGGATTTAATAACGCAGCAGGGGCGTGCGCTTGATTTGAGAGATATTTACAAAAAGAAAAAGCTAAACGAATACGACACCAGGAACGTGAAGCATTTTGATATTCCGCGCAAACTAGCTAAAAGGATAAATTTGAAAACGGATACCATACGGGGCAGTATTGATTATTTATATGAAAAACACCCCGAGATGTTTACTAACAAAGATGATTTAAAAAATCAAATCATAGACGCCTTGAGAAATCCTGAATTTATAAAAGAAGCTACATTTAAAGCTGATGACGTAATTATCGGCAAGTCGATAGACGATAAGAAAAAGAAAATGATTGACATCGGCATAAATATAAACGACGGCGTGATTTTTCACATAAACAAGAAGCGTTGGGATACCACAATTAAGGCTTTAAAAAATAGGTAAGCGGTGAGACCACCCACACCCTCACACAGGTTTCTATCCCCAGGGGCGGTAATGCTTTGCTAAGAAGCTGGGCTGTTTGACGAGCCGTTCGCTTACCTACTTGTGAAATTATACCATATTTTTTACCAAACCAACCCCGTTTAAAATTTAAGTTACTATTCTATCAAAGGCAGTGCCTTAATTTTACTCTCGTGGAGGATAGAATGGATATTGAGGAGCTAAAAAAGCAAGTCAGTGATTTGCAAGCAGAAAAAGAAGCGATGAGCGCTAAAAACAAAGAGCTTTTAGGCGAGGTAAAAAACTAAAAGCGAAAAAACGCTGATGATTGCTTATGCCTGCAAAGCGGCGGACAGCAAAAGCTAAAAGCAAATTTGAAAGGCCGCGTTAAAATATTGGCGCTTAGATAGTCCCCGTCGTAGACGTGAATTTAAGCGGAGAGGGTTTGTAAATTTATAAAATTTAGAGCATTTTAAAGTAGGTCGGCGAGCCGCGAACGACTCGCGCAAGGGTTAAATTTATCTAAAAACGCAACTTTACTATTCGTTTAATATTGAAAGAAGCTCTTTGTTGTCTTTGGTTTTTAGCATCTTGGCGTACAAAAACTTAAGCGCCTCTACGTCGTCCATCGTCGCGATCGCCGAGCGGATAGCCCAGATCTTTTGTAGTTCGTCGGGTTTTTGCAGCAGCTCCTCTTTTCTGGTGCCTGATTTTAGTACGTTGATGGCCGGGTAGATTCGGCGATCGGAGATGTTGCGATCTAGCACGATTTCGCTGTTGCCCGTGCCTTTAAACTCCTCGAAGATTACCTCGTCCATACGAGAGCCCGTGTCGATGAGCGCGGTTGCGATGATGGTGAGGCTGCCGCCGTGCTCGATGTTTCGCGCCGCGCCGAAAAAGCGCTTAGGTTTATGCAGAGCGTTTGCGTCCACGCCGCCCGTTAGCACCTTACCGCTTGGCGGAGTTACCGTGTTATACGCGCGCGCTAGGCGGGTGATGCTATCAAGCAGGATGATGACGTCCTTGCCCATTTCTACGAGGCGCTTGGCCTTTTCGATGACGAGCTCGGCGACGCGTACGTGGTTCATCGCGGGCAGGTCAAACGTCGAGCTAAATACCTCGCCCTTTACGCAGCGCTGCATGTCGGTGACCTCCTCGGGACGCTCGTCCACGAGCAGCACCATGAGATGCGACTCGGGGTGGTTGCGCGCGATACCGTGGGCTAGCTCTTTCATGAGCTCGGTTTTACCGCTTCTAGGAGGGGCGACGATGAGGCCGCGCTGACCCTTGCCAAGTGGTGTAAAGAGATCGAGCACACGGCCGGTTAGCTTCATCGGGTCGTATTCGAGGCGAAGTTTTTCCGTCGGGAAAAGCGGGGTTAGGTTGTCAAATAGCGGTCGCTCCTTGGCCTCGATTAGCGGCATATAGTTTAGCGCTTCGATTTTTAGCAGGGCGTAGTATTTTTCCTGATCTTTTGGCTCGCGTACTTGACCCGTCACTATGTCGCCCACGCGCAGGGCAAATTTGCGAATTTGAGAGTTTGATACGTAGGCGTCGTTTGAGCTGTCGCTGAGGTTTGCGTCTACCGAGCGCAAAAAGCCGTAGCCCTCGCTCGTGATCTCTAAAATGCCCGTGAAAAGTATAAATCCGCCTTGTTTTGTTTGGGTTTTTAGGATCTCAAATATCAAATCTTGTCTGCGAAATTCGCGCGGATTCTCGACGCCTACGCTGTTTGCGATAGCGATGAGCTCCTCTAGACTAAGAGTTCTTAGCTCTTCGATTTTGTGTCCATCGACTGGGATGTGAGTGCGCGAGTTTTGGTGTTTTTTCGTGGTTTTTTGACTTTCCTGCGTGGAATTTGCAGGCTGGGTCGCGTTATTTTCCATTGTGTCCTCTTTAAAATTACGGAATAATTTTGTAGATAAATTTAAGTTTCAAAAGAAGTTTTTGAAAGTCGCATTTTATAAAATTTTGGCTTTGATGTCAAGAAGTGATATAATCTCGCCAAAAATGAAAAGGAATCTCAAAATGATGGATTTTAAAGATGGCAAGCGCGAAAAAACGATCATAAAAACCGCGCTTATCGGCATAGTTACGAATTTTATCTTAGCTGGAGCGAAAATCTTTATCGCTATGGTCTCAAACTCGGTCGCGCTGATATCAGACGCCGTAAATAACCTTAGCGATGCAGGCTCAAGTATCATCATGATATTTGGTTCAAAACTAGCTAGCAAGATGCCCGACGAAGACCACCCCTACGGCTACGGCAGGACCGAGTATATCGGCGGTCTTATAGTCTCGGTCATCGTGCTGATGCTGGGATTTCAGTTTCTAAAAACTTCGGTCGAAAATATTTTTGCGCCGGAGCCCACCAGCTTTACGATGCCGTTTTTAGCGTTTTTGTTCTGCGCGATATTCGTCAAATTTGCGCTCGGCTTTTACTATAATAAAGATCGGCAAACAGACCAGATCTATCTCGCTTAGAGCCGTCGGACAGGAGGCCTTGGGCGATGCGATCATATCGTGCGTTATCCTCGTTTCCGCCGCGCTATCGTACTTCGCCGATATCCAGATAGACGGTTACGCGGGCGCTTTGGCCTCGCTTTTTATTATCGTAAACGGCATGCTTTTGATAAAAGAAACCTTCGATAAAATCATCGGCCAGCGCGTCGAAAAGGAGATCAGCGACGAAATTTACGCCGCCGTAAATCGCTGCGAGATCGTGCGCGGCGCATACGACCTGATCCTGCACAACTACGGCGCGCAGCGATACGTCGGCTCGGTAAACGTCGAGATAGACGAGCATTTGCCTCTTAGCGAAGTTTCGCAGAGGTTAAACGAGCTTCAGATCGAGATTTATAAAATTTACAGGATTTATCTGGTTTTCGGCGTTTATAGCGTAAATTTGGGGCAGGAGCAAAGCCGCGCATGCGTGGCAAATTTGCTCTCGCACTTTAGTAGCGTGCGCGGATTTCACGCGTTTTTTATCGATACTAAGAAAAAGAGCGTGAGGTTTGACGTGGTGGTCGATTTTGCCGAGAAAAATCTAAGCCGTCTGCGCGCCGAGATAGAGCGCGAGATCTCGCTAAGCTTTCCCGGGTATAAAATTTTCATCGTGATAGACAGGGAGTTTGCGTGAGAGCGATTGATTTTATTTTGTTAAATTTGAGGTTAAAATTTAAAGCCGTTTAAAAGGTGGTTTGTAAAATTTAACTGATTTGAAATATGTGGGTTTTGGCTAAATCTGATCAAAATTTATAGTTACGTTTATGCGTGAGCAAAACTTCTCAAATTTGCCGTCAAATTCGGGCGCAAGGAAAATCCGCGCCAAAGCTTGCAAAATCAAGCGAGGCTTTAGAATTTTTTCGTATAATCTAAAATCTTAAAACGAAAGAAAAAAGTAACCGATGGGCAAATTTAAGTGCGCGCATTGCAGGGGCGAATTTGAGCGCGAGGCGCTGATGGAGCGCGGCGGGGAGCTGTTTTGCTGCGAGGGGTGCGCGGGAGTTTACGAGATACTTAACGCAAGCGGGCTTAATGAGTTTTACGAAAGGCTCGGTAAAACTACGCTAAATCCCGCCATAAGCGCAAAAAACGCGGCGCAAAAGTTGCAAGAAGACCTCGCGGCTATTTATCAAAACTACGTCAAAAACGAGAACGGATTTAATAAAATCTCGCTCATCATCGAGGGCATCCACTGCTCGGCTTGCGTCTGGCTAAACGAGAAGGTTTTATTTGCGCAGAAGGGAATTTTAGAGGTAAATATAAACTCGGTTAACAATAAAGCCCTCATCGTCTGGGACGAAAAAGAGATAAATTTGGCTCAAATTTTCGCCCTCATCCGCTCTATCGGCTATGAGCCCTACCCATACGACGCGCAGGCTCAGGAGCAAAGACTTGCGGGGCAGAGGCGAGAGTTTTACGCGCGGCTGCTTGTGGGGATATTTTGCACGATGAACATCATGTGGCTGGCCGTCGCGCAGTACGGCGGCTACTTCACGGGCATGCGCGCCGACGTGCGCTCTATCATAAATTTCGCCGAATTTATCCTCGCTACGCCGGTGCTTTTTTACACGGGAAGTGGGTTTTTTAGGGGTGCTTGGAGCGCGCTAAAAAACAAAACTCAAAACATGGATAGCCTCATCGTAACGGGTACGCTCGCGGCTTATATTTTCTCTATATATGCGATGTTTTCTAGGCGCGGCGAGGTGTATTTCGACTCGGTCGCGATGATAATCACTTTCGTATTTATCGGCAAATATCTGGAAGTCTTGAGCAAGAAAAAGGCCGCCGACACGCTTGATAATCTAAACTCGCTAAATTTAAACTCCGTTAGCGTCAAAAACGGCGACGAAATAACCATAAAAAGCGCGCAGGAGGTGCGTGTGGGCGAACTTGTAGTCGTGCGAGCGGGCGAGCGCGTGCTACTTGACGGCATCGCCATCAGCGGCGCGGCGAGCTTTGATCTCTCGAGCCTTAGCGGCGAGAGCGCACCCGCGTATCTTAGCGCGAAAGAGGGCGAAAACGAGATAAAAAGCGGCTCGGTTTGCGTGGACGGCACGCTGGTTTACGAGGTCGGCGCCGTCTTTAGCGAGTCAGTGCTAGCGCGTATCATAAATCTGCTAGAAACCGCTGCAGCCAAAAAGCCTAAAATTCAGGCGCTTGCAGACGCTATCGCGGCGAGGTTTTCGGCTGCTATCACGGCTCTAGCGCTAGCGACGTTTGCGTTTTGGTTCTGGCGCACTGGCGAGTTCTCCGCCGCGCTCATCGTCGCGATCTCGGTCGTGGTAATCTCGTGCCCCTGCGCGCTGGGTCTTGCTACGCCCGTTAGCACGCTCGTCGCGCTTGGGGCGGGCTTTAGGCGCGGGATACTTTTTAAAGAGGCGCGAATCATCGAAAGCCTCGCCAAATGCGATACGGCCGTGTTTGACAAGACCGGCACGCTCACGTCCGGGCGGCTTAAGGTGAGTAAATTTAGGCACTCGGATAAATTTGACGCAAGCGTGCTTTTTTCGCTGGTTAGCGGCTCGGATCATCCCGTTAGCCGCGCCGTTGGCGAGTATCTGCGCGCAAATTTCAGGGATTTAAAACTTTTAGAGCTAAGCGGCTTTGAAAACATCGCAGCGCGCGGCACGCAGGCTAAATTTGACGGCATAAATCTAGCCGGCGGGAGCGAGAAATTTATGCGAGAGCTAGGGTTTTATAACGGCGAAGCGGTGCGCGGGACTTGCTATTTTTTCGCCGCAGACGGGGAGATCGTGGCGGTATTTGAGCTGGAGGAGAGCCTAAAAGATGGCGCCAAAGAGTGCGTATACGCGCTAAAAAACGCGGGCATGCGCGTGGCGATGCTAACGGGCGATAATGAATACGCCGCAAAGCGCGTGGCGGAGGAGCTAGGCGTGGGTGAAACGATCGCAAACGCTCTGCCTATGGACAAGGCCGCATACGTGGAGAGACTGGCGCAGCAAGGGCGAAACGTGCTGATGATAGGCGACGGGATAAACGACGCCGCCGCGCTCGCGCTCTCAAGCGTGGCCGTGTGTATGGGTAGCGGAGCGGCCGTGAGTATCGCAAAAAGCGACGTCGTGCTAATGAGAGATGACCCAGCCTCGCTCGCGGCTGCCGTAGCGCTCGCGCGTAAAACCTACTGCATCGTGCGGCAAAATTTGGCCTTTTCGCTCGTTTATAACGCCGTGACGATACCGTTAGCTATGGCCGGCTACGTAGCGCCGGCAGTGGCTGCGCTATCGATGTCGCTAAGCTCGGTCGCGGTCGTGCTAAACGCGATGCGGGCTAGGAGCGAATGATGAGCGGGGCGGTCGTGGCGATGATGATCGGCGTCTCTACGCTGCTTGGCGCGTGCGGGCTGGCGGCGCTGCTGTGGGGGCTTAAAACTAGGCAGTTTGACGACGAGCGAAAGTTTTTGGACGGGACGAAATTTGACGACGAAGATGCGCTAAACGACGCCTATGAGCTAGAGCTTCGCCGCAAAGAAAAGGGCTACAGGCCGCCTGATTGAGGTGAATTTACGCACTTATTTGACTCGTCTTTGTCGCTAAAATTTGGTTATTTTGGGTCGTAAAATTTGCCGCGAAATTTGATTTTGAGCGTAGGCGACATTTGCGTTTTAAATTTGACGGCAAGGATTTTGGAGTCAAATTTGGACCGTAAATTTAATCCGTTGCGGTTAAATTCGTCGTTAAATTTTGACTAACTACGGCATAATGACGGGCAAAAAATTTGAGCATTGGATTTTGGCGTCTTGGACGGCAAATTTGTCGTGCAAAATGGTAAAAGTGCGCAAGTGTAATCTGGCAGAGTAAAAATCGGTTGCCTTTTGCTAGCAAGCGGGTCGTCGGCAAATTTAGCCTCTTGTCGGCCAAATTTACTCAGTCTAGTGATGCCCCGCAATCACATCAAGATCGTCGCTTGACGCACCCGTCGGGTATGTTGCCCGCTTGGAGTTTAGGTGGCTTGGAGCCGTTTTAAATTTAATCGCTGCAATCACCTAGCGGGCGCGTTTTAATCCTGTAAATTTTGTTTTCTTGCTTGCAAAAGTTCGCTCTCGCAAGCCTCCTTAATCTATTTTTAGCTTTTTAACGATATGATTTCGCAAAATTTAACAAAGGAAACAACATGAAAACGCTAGTTATCTTATCGCACCCAAATCTCGCCGCATCTCGCGTAAACAAAGCCTTGTCACAGGTAGCAAAGTCCGCCGCGGACGCTAAAGTGCGCCATTTGGAGAGGCTTTACGGCCTAGATATCGCGCGCATAGACGCCCGCGCAGAGCAAGACGCGTTGGCGGGTGCCGAGCGCATCGTATTTTTGTACCCGATGTACTGGCTAAACGTGCCGCCTATGCTAAAAGCCTATATCGACATCGTCTTTTCGCACGAGTTGGTGGGTTCCGGCGCGCTTAAAGGCAAGGTCTTGCAGCTTGCGCTAAGCGTCAGCACCCCGCTTGACGAATACTCTAAGCAAGGCGCTATCGGCTTTAGCTTGGATGAGATTTTAACGCCGCTTAAGATCGCGGCAAACTACTGCGGGATGGACTTTGCCGTGCCGTTTATCAGTAGCGGATTTGAGCCGGGCGAGTTTGGCGACGATGCCGTAGATGCCGCAGCCACGCGCTTTGGCAAGCTTTTACGAGGAGAGCTAAGTCCTAACGAGTATCAAATTTAGTTTTGCCGTCCGTAGTTACAAGCTCGTGATTTTAAGTGAAGCCGCCGGCCCGGTTTTTAGCGAGTCGGCGCTGGCGTATATAATAATTTTGCTCGAAACCGCCGCGCTCAAAGTATGATTTAAGCATTGCGAGTAAAGTCTATGTGTGAGATTGATGCGGTCGCTTCGTAGTTCATCTCATCGACCGCCGATATTTTTTATGTTAAAATCGCATGTATTATTTCAAGCTATCGATATACTCGCTAACAGCCGCCATATCCTCGTCGCTTAGGTTTTTGGCGTGCAGTTGCATGACTTTGCCCATGCCAAAGGCGTTGTTTGAGCCGTCTTTGTAGCTTTGTAGTGCTTTTATGCGGTCCTCTTTGCTGATGCTAGTTAGCGCAGGCACTTTGTTTGCGTATTTTGCGTCCGCTTTTTCGCCGTGACAGGCTGCGCATTTTTTGTAAATAGCCGCGCCATCGGCCGCAAGCAGAGATAAATTTAACGCCAAAACGGCAGTTGCAATGTGATAGATTTTCATCTTTCGTCCTTTTTGATAGAAATTTAGACGAGATTATAGCCCTAAAAGCTTAAAAGAAAAGAAATTTTATAAAAAAGTTACTAAAATGAAGCGCAAAATAAAAAGCAGAGAAAAATCGGCGGAAAAAGTTCCGCCGAAAAGGGTTATTTTAGAGTAGGGATGTACTCTGATAGAGCTGCGATGTCGTCGTCGCTAAGTGGTTTTGCGATAGGCTTCATCATAGCTGCGCTTTTAAATTTATCTAGAGTGCCTGCTTTATAGCCTTTTAGGCTCTCGGCGATCTCTTCTTTTGAAAGCGTGTTAAGCGCAGGAACTTTATTTAGATACACTTTTTCCGCTTTCGGTCCGTGACAGGCTGCGCATTTTTTGTAAAGAGTCGCGCCGTCAGCGGCAAATAGGCTACCCGCTAGCAATGCGGCTGCACCTGAAACAACGATTAGTTTTTTCATTTTATATCCTTTTGTGGGAGTTGTTGCGGGCAAATTATAGTACAAAAAGCTAAATTTTACATTAGTTTTTAGCATTAGTTTCTAGCGCGTCGCGGGCGGCGATTTTCGGTTAAATTTAGATTTTTTTTGTATAATTTTCGCCATGGATAAAACAGTGTTTAAAGCAGCGCCCAAAAAGGCGCTATTTCTTGATCGCGACGGCGTGATAAACGAGGATGCGGGCTATGTTTATAGGCGCGAGGATTTCGTTTTTAAAGAGGGCATTTTTGCCGCTTTGAGGGAATTTGCTCAGGCGGGCTACGCGCTAGTCGTGGTGACGAATCAATCAGGCATCGGGCGAGGCTACTACACGCAAAAGCAGTTTGACGAGCTTTGCGGCTTTATGCTTGGCGAGTTTGAAAAAGAGGGCGTAAAGATAGAGAAAATTTACTTTTGCCCGCATGCGCCGGAGGCTCTTTGTAGCTGTCGCAAGCCAAAGCCAGGCATGCTATTAAAGGCCGCAAACGAGCTAAACATCGACCTTGCGCGCTCAATCATGATAGGCGACAAGGATAGCGACGTGCAGGCGGGGCAAAGTGCGGGCGTAGGGGTAAATTTAAAGCTTGGCGACCGGCTAAAAAGCGTGGCTGAGGCGCTAGAGTTTTTAAAAAAAGAAGGAAAAATATGAAAGATATAAAAAAGGTCGTAATAACGGGCGCTGCGGGCTTCATCGGCTCAAATTTGGCGCATTATTTCGATGAAAATTTAAAAGACGTAGAAGTGCTCGCCGTGGATAAATTTAGAAGCGACGAGAAATTTAGCAACGGAAACCTCAAAAGCTTCGGGCATTTTAAAAATTTGCTCGGCTTTTCGGGGGAAATTTACGAGGGCGACATAAATTGCGCAAAGACGCTAGCTATGATCGAGAAATTCGCCCCAGACGCGATCTTTCACGAGGCGGCGATCTCGGATACTACGGTAACCGAGCAAGGTGAGCTAATGAGGACTAATCTAAATAGCTTTAAAGACCTACTATATATCTGCGAAAAAACGGGCGCGCGCATGATATACGCAAGCTCGGGTGCCACATACGGCAACGCAAAAAGCCCGCAAAGAGTCGGTGAATGCGAAGCGCCAAATAACGTCTACGGCTTTTCAAAGCTAAAAATGGACGATCTGGGACGAAAATACGCTAAAAGAGGCGTTGCGGTCGTGGGGCTGAGATACTTTAACGTCTACGGCGCGAGGGAGTTTTATAAAAACAAAACCGCCTCGATGGTGCTGCAGTTTGGTCTGCAAATTTTGAGCGGGAAAAATCCGCGCCTCTTTGAGGGTAGCGACAAAATCAAGCGCGACTTCGTTTATATAAAAGACATCGTGCAGGCAAACCTGCTCGCTCTAAACGCACCAAGCGGCGTGTATAACGCGGCGACGGGCACGGCAAGAAGCTTCCAAGAGATCGTGGATATCTTGCAGCGCGAGCTGGGGTCAAATTTGCCTTGCGAATACATCCCAAACCCGTATGCGCGCTCATATCAGTTTCATACGCAAGCCGATATCGAGCCGACCAAAAAGGCGCTGGGATACGAGCCTAAATTTAGCCTAGAAGAGGGCATAAAAGACTACGCAGCCGAGATAAAAAGGATATATGAGGAAGAAACAAATGCGTGAAGTACGTGCTTTGGTCGTGGGCGATCTGATGCTCGATCACTACATCTGGGGCAGCTGCGAGCGTATTTCGCCGGAAGCTCCCGTGCAGGTGGTAAAGATAAAAAACGAAACCAAACGCCTAGGCGGAGCGGGCAACGTGGTGCTAAATTTGCTTTCACTAGGCGCAAAAGTTGGCGTCATGAGCGTGCTCGGAGACGACGAAACGGGTGACGAGATAGAGTGGATCCTCCGAGAGCAGGGCGCTAGGGCTGAGTTTATAAAAAGAGAAAAAGGACGCACGAGCTCGATAAAAAGCCGCGTGATGGCGACGCATCAACAAGTCGTGCGCATCGATAAAGAAAGTGTCGAAGCCGTAACGTGCGAGGACGAGCTGGCGGCAAATTTCGCCCGCGCACTAGAGGGCTACGACGTCGCGCTGCTATCGGACTACGGCAAGGGCGTGCTAACGCCGTCGCTGTGCCAAAAGCTCATAAAAGCATGCGCGGATGCCGGCAAGCCCGTGCTAATCGATCCAAAGGGCGCGGACTACTCAAAGTACAAGGGCGCTACGCTACTAACGCCCAATAAAAAAGAAGCGGGCGAGGCTGTGGGCTTTAAGATAGAAAACGACGAGCAGCTTTTTACAGCGCTAAATTTGCTAAAAACCGAGCTAAATTTGACCCATTCGCTGATAACGATCTCGGAGGAGGGCATCGCGCTTTTAGATGACGGACGGGCGGTTAAATTTCCTGCTCTGGCAAAAGAGGTCTTTGACGTCACGGGCGCGGGAGATACGGTGCTAGCGACGCTGGGCGTGATGCTGGGTGCGGGCGAAGGTATCAAAAAGGCGATCGAGACGGCAAATTTAGCCGCCGCAGTCGTCGTGGCTAAGGTCGGCTCAGCCACGGCTAGCTTTGAGGAGATAAATGAGCTCGTGCGCCGTAAAAATGCGGCAGGCTTCGAGGAAAAAATAAAAAGCGCGGATGAACTGGCCGCGACGCTGGCAAACCGCGGCGAAAAGCGGCTCGTTTTTACAAACGGCTGCTTTGACATCCTGCACGCGGGACACGTGAGCTATCTAGCTAAGGCGCGGGAATTTGGCGATATACTAGTCGTTGGGCTAAACTCCGATGCCTCGGTGCGCGCGCTAAAAGGCGACGCTCGCCCCGTAAACGCGCAAGCCGACCGCGCTACCGTGCTAGCGGCTCTCGGGGCGGTTGATTACGTGACGATATTTGACGAGCTAACGCCTCTAAATTTGATCGAAAAGCTGCGTCCCGACGTGCTTGTAAAGGGTGCCGACTACGAAGGTAAAGAGGTCGTGGGAAGCAGCATAGTAAAAGACGTGCGGCTAGTGGATTTTGTAGCCGGCAAAAGCACGAGCGCGACGATAAAAAGGATAAAAAATGAAGACTGAAGAGATGATAAAAAGCGAGCTAGAGGGACATCTAGCAACGATACAGGCAACCTTTGCGCTGGAAGCGGATATCAAAAAGGCCTGCGAAACGGCGGTAGCGACGCTAAAGGCGGGCGGTAAAATTTTACTTTGCGGAAACGGCGGAAGTGCAGCAGACGCGCAGCATATCGCAGCCGAGCTAACGGGTCGCTATAAAACCGAGCGCGGCGCGCTAGCTGGCGTAGCTCTAACGACCGATACTTCCGCGCTCACGGCGATCGGCAACGACTACGGATATGAGTTTGTTTTCTCGCGTCAGCTGGAGGCTCTGGGCCGCGAGGGTGATCTGCTTATAGCGATCTCTACTAGCGGAAATAGCGGCAACGTCGTAAAAGCGCTCGAGCTCGCGCGAAAAATCGGCATCAAAACCATCGGTCTAAGCGGCCGCACGGGAGGCGCTATGAACGAGCTTTGCGAGCTAAATTTGGTCGTGCCGTCAAACGACACGCCGCGCATTCAAGAGATGCACATAATGATAGGGCATATCATCTGCCAAGCTATCGACGATGCGTTTTAGACTAAATTTAAAAGCATTTGCGGCGGCAGAGTCAAATTTGGCCCGCCCAGCTGCTCTCTAACTCCGCCTAGCGCGCAAGCAAATTTAATCACCCATGAAAACCCAAACTCCAGCCTACGCCGTCATCGATCTAAAGTCCTTCTACGCCTCGGTCGAGTGCGTGGAGCGAGGACTTGATCCATTTGAGGCGAATTTAGTCGTCGCCGACGCCACTAGAGGCGAGGGCAGCGTGTGTTTAGCCGTTAGTCCCGCGCTAAAGGCGCTTGGTGTAAAAAACAGATGCAGGCTGTTTGAAATCCCTAAAAATATCAAATACATCATCGCTCAGCCCAGGATGCAGTTTTACATCGACTACGCGGCTAAAATTTACGGCATCTATCTAAAATACGTCGCCAAAGAGGACATCTACGTCTACTCCATCGACGAGGCGTTTATCGACCTTACTTCGTATCTAAAATTTTATAAACTAGAAGCCAGAGCCATGGCAAAGATGATAATGGACG
This sequence comes from Campylobacter massiliensis, assembly GCF_014253065.1. Taxonomy (NCBI): domain Bacteria; kingdom Pseudomonadati; phylum Campylobacterota; class Epsilonproteobacteria; order Campylobacterales; family Campylobacteraceae; genus Campylobacter; species Campylobacter massiliensis. The sequence continues at coordinate 786,486 of NZ_JACLZK010000002.1, read as the reverse complement.
ACATCCTAAAAACAACGGGCGTAACGCCTACTTGCGGTATGGGGACGAATCTATATCTAGCCAAAATAGCCCTTGATATCCTAGCCAAACACAGTGAGGACGGTATCGCTTTTTTGGACGAAGCGCTCTATAAAGAAAAGCTCTGGACGCACCAGCCACTAAATGATTTTTGGCGCATAGGCAAGCAAACTAGGGCCAAGCTTGAGAGATACGGGATATTTTGTATGAAAGATATGGCAAACGCGCCATTTAGTCTGCTAGAAAGAGTGTTTGGCATCGACGCCTATATCGCGCTAGATCACGCAAACGGCATCGAGCCCACCACCATAGTCGACATCAAGGCCTATAAACCCTCGACCAAATCATATTTTAGCTCGGAAATTTTACCTAGAGACTACGAGAGACTAGAGGCTCTAATCGTGCTAAAAGAGATGACCGATAGGCTAGCTCTAAAGATGATAAACGAGGAGGTGCGGGCTAGCGGGCTCACGATAAATATCAAATTCGCCGATAAAAACGAGCCCGCGCAAAGAGCTACGGTAAGGTTTAAAACCCCGAGTAATATCGCTAGCGTACTCATGGACGCAGCACAAGAGCTATATCTAAAAAAGATAAAAAACGCAGGCCTCATAAGGCAAATCGGCATATCTGCAAACGACGTCGTAAAGGAAAGCAAAACCGAAAGAAGCCTCTTTGAAGAAGAAAACGCAAAAGAAAAAACAGTGCTAAAAACCCTAAATAAGATAAAAGAAAAATACGGCAAAAACTCCATCCTAAGGGCTATCGACCTGCTGCCTGAAGCCACCGGACGAGATAGAAATAAAAAGATAGGAGGGCACAAAAGCGGTGAATAAGGACAGAGCCAAAATATTTAGCTCGTTTAATCCTCTCTCAACTCTAGAAAAAGCCCTAAAAGCGCAGGAGCGAGAAAAGAGCGAAAAGCTAGATCTTGACGAATCAAAAATAGAAGAAATCCTAAATAAAATAAGTAAACTAAAGCCCGCCGACAAGGTAAAAATCACGTATCACGACGGGCAAGGATACGTGAGCATAGAGGGGCTGGTTTCAAACGTAAATTTGATAGATAAAAGCCTAACTGTGGTAAAGACGAGAGTTAAATTTGACGATATCTACGCGGTTGAGGTTGTTTCGTGAGGCGGGATTTTGGTCGTTTTGCGGCGCGCGAGACGCTGTGGACGGCACAAATTTTGATCTGCCCGCACTTCTCTTGACGGCTAAAAATGCGGCGAAATTTTAGTCGCACAAAAAATCGGTTTAGTAAAATTTACCTTGATTAAGCGGTCTTGCGCTATCTCAAATGCTAGCTTTGCGCGCGTTAAATTTGGTCGCGCGCCTTTTTCAAAGCATTTGTGCACGAGGAGCTTTTGCTTATTTGCGGTTACTCAAGAAAATGAGCCTCGCGCTCGCCAAAACAGCCTAATCTCCTTGCGCTTTGGCAAAAAACTCTCGCTCGATCGTCTGGATAACGGCTTGCGGCGAGAGATCCTTCATGCAGGCGTGAGTTTTTAGCGGGCAGGCGCGCTTCATGCACGGCATACACTCTAGATTTAGGTGTAAGATGCGGGCGTTTTCGTTGCGCCACGGACAGGTCTGCGTAAATCTCGTTGGCCCAAAAAGCGCGATCGTAGGCGTCTTGTAGGCTGCTGCGATATGCATCGGGCCGCTGTCGTTCGTGACGAATATACCGCCGCTTTGTCCGATGCCGCCGATCATCTCGCAAAGCTCGCGCACGCTCGTTTTGCCCGCTAGATTTTCGCACTCCGCGCCGTTTTCGCGTAAAATTTGCTCGATCTGCTCGCATATATCCCGCTCGCCCGCGCCGCCGAAAATCATAATCTTAAATTTATCTTTAAAATGCAGCGCCACCTGCGCGAAGTAGGCCGGATACCAGCGTTTGGCGCTTCCGTAGCTAGCGCCCGGATTTAGCCCGAGCACGGGCGCGTCAAATTTACGCGGCTCAAAGTAAAGCTTTAGCTCGTCGTCAGCTCGTTTTAAATTTAACGCGGCTTTGACGAATTTTAGATATTTTTGCACCTGATGCGCGCTATCGTTGTTCTTTTGGAAAATAAATTTTCGCCCCGCCCGCGCTCCGAAAAGCAAAATTTTACTCGAAAACGAGCTTCTAAAGCTAAACGCCGCGTCGAATTTACCGAGATTTCTAGCCTGCCAAAATAGCCGCCAGAGCCTAAATTTAGCCTTTTTGCTGTTATCCGCGATGACGCGTTCGCAGTTTGGATGAGCTTTAAAAAGCTCGCACGCTGCAAACGAGCCGAAAAATACGATTTTGACTTGCTCTTGTGCCTCTTTTTGTAAATTTTGCGGATTTTGATTTTCTTGCGCGTTTGCGGTCAAATTTTCGCCGCGGTCAGCTTCAAATTTACCGTCCAAATTTGGCGTATCGTTTTTAAAAATTTGAATTTCTTGCGTTACCGAGCCGAAATTTTGCGACGAAAAGCTAAAATCCGGCTCGCCTGGGTCCTCAAATTTGCCCGTCAAATTCCCCGCATCAAACGCTTCCGCGTGCTTTGCGATAGCCTCTACCGCGGCGCTTGCCATCACGGCATCGCCCAGCCAGGTCGGTAGCTCAATCAAGATTCGCACGCACTATCTCCAGCGTCGCGTTCGCGTTTTTTTCGATGCTAAACTCGCTAGCAAGCGCCAAATTTCGCTCTTGCAGCATTGCGAGGCGTTTGTCATCGTTTAGGATCTCGTCGATCAGAGCGCAGATACCGTAGTCTTGCGGCGAGCTCATCACAAATTCCCCAGGCAATATCTCCGCCGCGCCGTTTTGAGCGGTCGTGATAGCGACGCAGCCGTAGCTAAGCGCCTCTAAAACGACGTTTGAAAAGGGCTCGTAAGCAGTCGGAAACAAAAACAGCTCGCTGCCTTCGTAAAATCTCGCCGCGTTTTTTTGAGCGCCCGTAAATACAGCGTTTAACCCTAGCTCCTTGGCTAGATTTTTGTAGCGGGCGGCGTTTTTGTCGCGGCCGACGATCAGGCAGTTTACGCGCGTTTTTAGACGAGCCGCGATGCGTAAAAACTCCTCCGCGCCCTTGCGTTTAAAGCCGCTTCCCACAAACAGCAGTGTCGGCAGGTGAAAATCAAGCCCGAACTCCTCGCAAAGAGCGAGCTTTGCTGAGCCTTTTTGCACGCGCATAGGCAAATTTACGCCGTTATAGACGACTGCGATCTTTTCATCTGCGATGCCGTAGGTTTCGCAAATTTGACGCTTTATGAAATTTGAGTTGGCGATGATTTTTTTGGCATTTTTAAAAGTGCGCTTCTCAAGGTAGGGAATGACGAAATTTAGGGGATTTGTGAACCAAAAAGGCTTGGTTTTCATATAGACTTTATGCACGCCGTCGCCCGCTCGGTAGATGTCGGCGCAGGTGATGCGCTCAAGGCTAAAATAAATCTCGTCCGCACCCTTTTGCCGCTTTGCTTGCGAGTTAAAAAGCAGAGCTTTGATCCACGAGCTTAGCTTTTTGCTGCCGTTAAATCCGCGCGTCTCGCACGCAACGCCCGAGTCTTTTAGAGCCTTAACGAGCCGCGAGAGATCCCTCTGCGCCCCGCCGATAGCGTCCAGATCGAGCCTTAAAAATACTATTTTTTTCATGTTCGCCTTTTAAAATTTAGCGGTATTTTATAAGCTTTTTGATGAATTTTAGGTTATGCCGGGCGTGCGAGGGATGAGGGCGTAAATAAGTATAAGCGTAAAATGGGTATAATCGCGCCAAAAAAGGAAAATCGTGAAAATTTTGCTCGTTAGAAACGATAACATCGGCGATCTCATCTGCACGACGCCCTCGATAGAGGCGCTGCGAAAGGCTCATCCGGGCGCGCAAATAGATATCGTGGTAAATAGCCTAAACGCATGCGTTGTTCGCGGCAATCCATTCTTAAACAAAATCTATATCTATACTAAACCAAAGCACGTAAAAGGAGTAGCGGCAAAAGTGCGGGCTTTTTGGGGAAAATGTAAAATTTTGTTTCAAATTTGCCGCGAAAAATACGATGCAACCGTGATTTTTAGGAGCGCTTATTCGCCCTCTGCCGCGATATTTGCCAGAGCCGCCGGAGCTAAAACGACGATAGGCGTGGCAAAGCAAAACGAGGGCGGGCCACTAATAACGCATAAACTAAGCTTTAATCCGCCGCCTCACGAGGTGTTGCTTTGCTGCGAGCTAGTAGCGCCGCTGGGAGCGAAATTTGACGGGGAAAAGATGCTTTACGTACCTAGCTTTAAAAGCGAGAAATTTAAGGATTTTGTATTTTTTCACGTATCCTCGAGGGTGGAGCAAAACCGCATGGACGAGGCTAAAATTTTACGGATTTTGGGATTTTTAAAGCAAAATTTCGGACGCGTCGCCGTTAGCGCAGAGGACGTAAAATTTGGCGAAAAAGTAGCGCAAGAAGCGGGCGTAGAGTTTGACTCGACTAAAAATTTAGACGAGCTAGCCGGCTATATCTGGGCGGCTAAATTTGTCCTCACGCTTGACGGCGGCGTTGCGCATTTAGCTCCTGCGCTTGGGGTAAAAACGGTACTCGTGCTTGGCAAAACAGACGCCGCTCGCTGGGCTCCGATTTACGGCGGCGCGGAGTGTACCGTGCTACAAAGCTCGAGTAAAAGGGCGCAGGACGTCGCGGACGAGGAAATCTACGAGGCGGTCAAAAATATATGAAAAAAACGGACAAAATCAACATCCTAGAGCTTGAAAGCTCGCTGGGCTTTGGCGGTCAGGAGCACCGCACGCAGCGCGTCATAAACGGGCTAAACAAGGATAAATTTAAGGTATTTTACGCGCTAAATCCCGGCTCAAAAAGCTTTGAAAAGCCGATTGATTGCGAGTTTGTGAAATTTAACCTAAGCAAGGTCTATAATATTTTTGAAATTTTTAAAATTTGCCGTTTCGTGCGCGAAAAAAATATCTCCGTCATCGCCACGCACTCGGGCAAGGATGGCAACATTGGCGCGATCGTCTCAAAGCTAACGGGTGCTAAAGTAGTGCGCACCAGACACCTGCAAACGCCGATCAGATCGGCATTTAGTTATAATGTAAACGATAAAATCGTAGCCGTTTCAAACGCCGTCAAAACTCAGCTAGTCTCGCAGGGCGTGCGGGAAAATTTGATAGACGTTATCTACACGGGCGTAGATACGGCGCGGTTTAATCCAAATTTTACTAAAAATATAAAAGAGGAGCTAAATTTGAGCTCGGAGTGCGTCGTGGTGGGTATCGTGGCGGTCTTGCGCGCGGCGAAAAATCATCAGCTTTTGTTTGAAGCCTTTAGTGAGCTAAATCTACCAAATACCGCTCTAGTCGTGGTCGGTGACGGTCCGCAGGAGGAAAATCTAAAAAAAATAAAAACGCCAAACATCTATATGCTAGGCTCGCGCACCAACGTGAGCGAGTTTTTGGGCAGTTTTGATATTTTCGTGCTGCCCTCAAAGATGGAGGCACTGGGCACGGCGCTACTCGAGGCGCAGTCGTGCGGGGTGCCTTGCATCGGTAGCGACGCGGGCGGTATCGGTGAGGCGATAAATAGCGGCGAAACGGGGCTTTTGTTTAAAAACGGCGACAAAGAATCGCTCAAAGAGGCTTTAAAAACGCTGATAGAAGACGCGGCGCTTCGGGCGAAATTTAGCGTGAACGCGAGGGAATTTATCGTGCGAAACTTCTCGATAGAGACGATGGTTGCGCAGACGGAAGCGATGTATGAGGCTTTTTGAGGGCGCGGCGCGGCTCATTTTGCGATTTAAAAGCGTACGCAAAACGCAGCTGGTTACGCAGCCCGTCCAAACGGTCTGTTTTTTTAGCAACACCGCGCTTGGCGACACGATTTTTAACACGCCCGTTTTTCGCGTCTTTCGGCAAAATTTCCCGCACGTACGCACGGTTGCCTTGCTAAATCCATCTACCGCGCCGCTTTTTAAAACCGATCCGAATATCGATGAAATTTTGCTTTATGACGGCAAAAAAGGCGGCTTTTTGCGCTCTTTATCGCAGCTAAAAAAGATAAAGCCGGACATAGTTTTTATCCTGCACTCAAACGAGCCGCAGGCTACGCCGCTAGCCGTTTTAAGCGGAGCCAAATACGTCTTTAAACTACCCAATGCCGGCAGTAAATTTAGCCCCTTTCACTCAAATGAGCCAGAGCCATACGGAGATGAGAGGTACGTCGTACTAAACCGCCTCGAGCAGCTTAAATTCGTAGGCATCAAAAGTCGCGACACGAGGCTAAATTTGTATCTGCGCGATGAGGATTTCGCCCGCGTCGATGAAATGCTAAAAAAAGACGGCAAACGCAAATTTATCGGCTTTCAGATGGGGGCTAGCACGGTTTCCAGGCAGTGGTTTTGGCAGCGTTGGCGGGAGCTGGCGGGAATTATTTTGGAGCGCACGGACGCCGTCATCGTGCTAACGGGCAGCCCCGCCGAGCGAGCGATGACCGCGCAGTTAGACGAGGAGTTAAGAAGCGCGCACGTGATAGATGCGGCGGGTAAATTTAGTCTGCGAGAGGCCGCGGCGCTGATAGCTAGGCTTGACGTGCTTGTCACGCCCGATACCGGCCCGCTGCACGTCGCAGCCGCGCTAAGGACGCCCACGATCGGGCTTTTTGCCGTCGCCTCGCCCGTAAACTCAAATCCGGATTTTGACGAAAATATCCATAAATTTATCAAAAAGCCGCGCACCTGCTCGCCTTGCGTCGGCAAAAACTGCAAATTTCAGGAGTGTATGCTGCAAATTGAGGCGCGCGAGGTCTGGGAGATGTTAAAGGAAATGATTTGAAAAAGATTTTTTTCGTCGATACGGGGCGCGAATACGGCGGCGGAACGAAGAGTTTTTTGTATCTTTTGCGCGGGCTTGCCGCGCAGCAAAAATACGAGCTTTGCGCTTTTTTTGAGACTGATTACGAGGCGGGCGGGCGCAATATCTCGCAAATCATAGAAGAAGCCGGGGCGAAATTTATAAAATTTAAGCCCAAAAAACAGCCCTCAAAGCTAAAAAAAGAGCTTTTGCGCGCGCTAGGCGGTCAAATTTTAGCAAAATACCTCTACAAAAAAGACTACGACTACGCGCTTTGCTTGCTGCGGCAGGTGCGGCCAGACGTAGTGCATTTAAATAATCACTTTTCAACCAATCTCGCCTACATCGCCGCCGCAAACACCCTAAATATCGCGGTAGTACAGCATCTGCGCAAAAACTCGGCCGTCGAGCCCTTTAAGCTTGAGATTTTAAAGCGGCTAAAATTTACGCCCGTTTGCGTTTCAAACGCGACTTACGATTTTTACGCCGCGCAGATAAAAATGACCAAAAACGTTGTTTATAACCCCGTGGAGGCGCCTGCTTTAAGGCGGGAAAAGTCTGAGACGGATGAAAATTTGAGCCATTCTCGGTCAAATTTAAAAAATAGCGGCGACGATAAAAGCGCCACCCTAAAAGCCAAATTTGACGCCGAAAAAATAAATATCGTAATGCCCGCAAATTTCTTGACGCTAAAGGGGCACGAGCTAGTTTTTGACGCGCTTGCGGGACTAAAAAGAAGCGATATAAAGGTTTATTTCGCAGGCGGAGGCGAGCTAAAGGCGGGCGCGAAAGCCAAATTTGACGCACTGATAAAATCGGACAAAGCCGAGTATCTGGGCTTTGTCTCCAAGATGGACGAGATTTACGCAGCGTGCGACTACGTGCTTGGATTTTCTAGCGACGAGGGACTACCTAGAGTCGTGATCGAGGCGCTTGGCTGCGGGCTTGGCGTGGTGTACTCTGATATCGCCGTCATAAGGGAGATTTATGAAATCTCCTCAAAAAAGCAAGATTTTTTTATAGTTCAAAGAAGCTCGGACGCGCTTTTGGCCTGCTTTGAAAGCTTGCGAAAACCCAGCTCAAAAAGCCCCGATGAAGCCGTTATAAAGGCATTTAGCATAGAAAATTATCTTCGCGGGATAGATAGGATATATAGCGAACTTTGACGAAGGCCTCGATGTCTGCGAGGTTTTGCTCGCTAAGCTCGAAAAACGCGCTCGCGTCGATATCCCGCACGGTTTTAAACACGGAGCTAACGGGCGATAAATTCGAGTTTATCACGAGCGAGTCGGCGACGCCTCTTTGTTCGCTAGCAAAGCAGGGCCCCATCAGGCAGATCGTGGGCGTGCGAACGCTATCTGCGACGTAGTAGTTGCCCGTATCCGAGCTCGCGTAAAGCTGCATCTGCGAGAGGTAAAACGGCAGCTCCTCAAGTTTGATTTTATCTATCAAAGAGATGATTTTTAGCTCGTTTTCACCGAATTTTTTCACGTAAGTATCGCAAATTTGCGAGCTAAAATTTGACTCGCCGCCAGTACTGCTTTCGCTGCAAATTTGAGCTTTTGGTTGCTCTTCGTTTGCATTTTTAAGATCGCCGCAAATTTCGCTCGTATCGCTACCGGCTAAATTTGCGCAAATTTGTCCATCGCTCGGATTTTCCGTCTGTTTTTTGTCCGTATTTTCCGCGAGCAGGTTTTTTAGCAGCGCAGCCTCTTCGCCGACGCCGAAAATGTAAACCTCGCAGTCAAATTTAGCGAAAATTTCAAATATTTTTTCCCAAGTATGTTTTGGCGGCATTTTCATTTTGTTGCCCGCGCTCAGGCTTACGCCAATCTTAAATTTGCCGCTTTTTATTAGATTTTCTTGCGGGATAAAGAGCGGTTTTTGCAAACATTTTTCATATTTTAGCTCGCTCTCGCCCAGCGTTTTTAGGTAGGTTAGCAGCGTGAGGTCTTGCAGGGTATGCGGCACTTTTTTCATACCGAGCGCCAGCAGGGCAAAGTCGCTAGATGCCGCGTAGTGGTGCACGGCGACTATGTTTTTAGCTAGCGTGCAGCGCGCTATAAAGAGATTTAGACTGTTTGGCATCAGCACGTAGACGCTCTCGTAGTTGCGCGAAAAAAGCTCGAGTGCGAGTCCTAGTTTGGAGGTTTTTTTGCGTTTTACGCCGTTTATCGTAAATATTTTTTCTATTCGGCTGTCGTGTTTTGCGAAGGCTAGATTTATCTCGTCGATGAGTACGTCAAATTTGCCCAGTTTTTCAAAGATCACGGTCGAGTTTGCGTAGTCGCCGATTTTAGCGGTTTGGATGAGTAAAATTTTGCCTTTTTCGCCTTTAAATTTTAGCTTTTTCATCGCAAAAAGATACGGATATAGCAGCAAATAAATGAGAAAATATATCAAAACGTAAGCCTTTATTATTTATAAAATTTAGCCTAAATTTAGCATAAATTTATAAATTTACGGACATTTTTGAGCGAGCGAGAGTGAAAATTTGACTCAAAAACCGCTTACTGGATTTTAATGATTTTATCGTTATAATGGGCGTTTAAAATTTAAGGAAAAAAATGACGAAACTGCAAAACCGCCTGCAAAACACCGCCTTATATCTCGTTTGCGTTTTTATCGCTTGCGAGCATATGCCGCGTATGACGGCGGCGAAAAACGTCTCGCTTTATCTCGCGCTTGTCTGCGCGATCTGGCTTTATTTCACGGATAGGACGCGATTTGCCGCAAGGGTCGGCGTAAATTTTAGCCTTTCTCGCTCGCCCGCGTTTTGCCTTATCGCATTTACCTTTTATGCGTTTTTGATCTCGGCCTTTCCCTACGCGCCGCAGTTTGATTCGCTGGGCAACGCTGCGGGCGAATTTGGGCGCGGATTTGCTTTTTTGCTCATTGTCTACGTCGCGGCAAACGGCGAGGCCGCTCAAGCAAAATCATTTTTTTACGCGCTGATAGCGGCCTTTGCGGTTATCAGCGTTTATTACGCCGCGCCGCTTTTTAGCGAGTTTGGGAGGCTTGGCAGCGCGGGCGAATTTGACGCGCGGGTCGTGCGCCGAGCGTACGCGGACTACGTGGATAGATTTTTGCCTTTTGTGCTGGCGGGAGTTTTTATCTTTAGGCGGCTTTGGGCGCGAGTTTCGTGCGGCGCGCTTTGTCTTGCGGCCGTAGGGCTTGATATTTTGAGCGGCACTAGGGGTAGCTGGGGTGCGGTACTGGCTTGTTTTGTTTTATTTGGTTTTTGTTTGTATATCTTAGGCGGCGAAGCGAAACGTAAATTTAAACTCTTTGCCGTTATTTTCGCCGTTTGCGTAGCGGGCGCATCGGTGGCGGTTTTGAGCTCGCCCACGGCGATGTATAAATTTTTGCAGATCGGGATAGTGAGCGAGGCAAACCTCGAAAACGAGAGCATGAGAGAGCGTATCGCGGGTGCGGGCTTTAGCTCGGGGCGCGACCTAATCTTAAAGGAGCGCTTGCCGCTGCTTTTTGCTAGTCCGCGCGCGCTAACCGGGCTTGGATACGGCAAGGAGCAGTACGATGCATTTTTGCGCGACGAGGCGGACAAAGGCGCACATATCTCGATGATGCAGACGAGGCCAAACGGCGAGCGGTACTGGTTTAACGACGAGCCTTTTTTTATCGGGCATTACTACTACTACGGCGCGGTCGGCACGGCGCTGTTGTTTGGCGGTTTTATCTCTCTCTTGGCGTATGCGTTTAGGCATTTTTTACGCTCGCGCGAGCTGCTTTTTGCTGCGATTTTTATCTCGCTAGCGTGTTATTTCGGCGTGCGCGGGCTATTTGAGGCGATAAATTTACGCATACTTTATATGTTTTATATGCTTGGATTTTTCGTATTTTTAGCGGCGCGGACGGGAGCTAAAGGAGGCGGCGTTGAGCGTTAGCGTTTTGATGTATCATCACGTTTTAAAAAAGGGCGGATTTATCGCCTCTAGCGTAGGGGATTTTGCCTCGCAGATGAGATTTCTCGCCGAGGCGGGCTATAAAACGCTTACGATGAGCGAATTTATCGCCTATAAAAAGGGCGAGCTAGCCGTACCTAAAAAAAGCGTCCTCATCACCTTTGATGACGGTTGGAAGGATAACTACGTCTACGCTTACCAGGTCTTGCGCGAGCTTGGGCTACGGGCGACGATATTTTTAGTGACGCAGTGGATCGAGCGCGCAAGTATGCGGCGGGGCGAGTTTATCGAGCTAATGCACCAAGAATACAAAAAAGCAGCGCCCCAGCGCCCACAGGACGTGTTTTTAAACCTTGACGAGATAGCTGCGATGCGGGACGTTTTTGACTTTCACTCGCATACGCATACGCATTTTGACGAGTATTTCAGCGCGCTCCCGCCTGAGGAAAATTTCGCTCGGTGCCGTGAGTTTATGCGCGCAAATTTGGGCGTCGAGGATAAAATTTTATGCTGGCCGCGCGGCAAATACGACGAAAATTTGATGCGTCTAGCTAGACAGGCGGGATACGAGGCGTTTTTTACGACGCAGCGAGGTATAAACAGACCAGACGGCGACCTATCGGCTATCAAGCGCATCGCCGCTAAAAAGGACGCCGCGTGGCTAAAACGCACGCTTTTTATCTATCAAAACGACATTTTGGGCGGGATATACTCGAAGATAAAGAAGTAAAATTTGCTCTAAATTTGAGTCAAATTTTGGTACTTTGACGAGCCTGGCTAAAATTTGACCCAAATTTGAAAGGCACGAAGTAGCGGGCGTAATTTCGCTCGTCGGCGGGGTGTGCGTTTGCTTCGTTGGCGGCATTTAAAGGATCCATTATGAAATTTCGCAAATATAAATTTAAAATACTAGCCGCGGTGATACTTTTCTGCGCCATATTTGTCCGCATCGTGCCAGATTACTCCACTTCGCAAGGCTCCTCCGTAGTTACCATTTTTAGCTATTACAAATATCAAAAGGGATACTGCCTAAAAGAGAATAGAGCTTTAAGCAACGAAGAGCTACTTCAAAATGCCGCTATAAATTATTTTAAAAGATATCACGACTATGAAATTTTGCGAAATACCATTATCGATGAGCACGATATAAAAAATTTCGGCCATAGTTTTTATACGGCGAGCGTCTCCAAGCTCTATCTAATCGGCGATTTCAATGAAGAAAACTGGTTTGATTTTTTAGTTGAAAATACCGACAGAAAGAGTTTTGATTATGAGATAAAAGACAAGACGCAAATAGATATCTCCGATCTATCTAAATATTTTGTGTATAAGGATGAAATTTTAGGCTTTAAAAAGCCTATCATCTTGTCCGAAGAGAAAAATCCGCTTCATGGTGGAAAAATGTTTTTAGAAAAATCATTTTTAATTAAAGAGAATAAATTTTTTGTGAATTATGCCAGACCTGGTTATATAAGTTGGTATATCGAGCTTAACAATAAAGAAGATTTAACAAAAATCAAAAGCAAAGAAAATTTAATGCGAATAAAAAGCGGATATGAGAATTTAGAAAGCTTTAACGAAGTCTTGGCTTACACTCATATGAAGCATTTGCGACGTAAATTCTTATACGATAATTGCGGAAATATAAATTTTGATATCAAAGTCCCGGCAAGACAGGAGCTGGATATGTGGATTCACGGCGGATAAAGTTGGTTGAAATTTTATTTTAACGAATGTAACCCAAAAAGGATAAAACGCGGAACAAAGATATAAATTTCACAGGACGGCGAGGTATTTGCTGGCGGTGCCGATGGTTTTCTTGCTTGATTGGTGGGCGGCGGCATTGATCGGTCCGGTTTTGCAGGTGGCAGGCACGCCAAACGCGGCGATTTTGGCGGTTTTGCCTTTTGAGGGCGCGCTAAGGATTGCCGTTTTTGCGGCAATATTTGCTATTTTGGCTTGCGCGCTGCTTTGGTATCTACTCAAAAGATATAAAAATTTTAAGCCAAGCAAGCTGTTTGTAAAAAATCCAAATCTTAGTTTGCTACTTTTTGCGGTAGAAAATTTATCGCTCGGCGCTTTTTACGGCGGGTTTTTGGCATGCCTCGCAGCGGGGTATTTTTGGGGCGAGCAGGCTGCCGGCTGGAGCGTGGCCTTTGCGTTCGCGCCCATTTGCCTGATCGTTTTCGTGATTTCGTATATGTTTAACGAAAAGAAAGCGTAGGCGTCAAATTTAAGCACCCAAATTTATAAAATCAAGAAGTTCAAATTTGACGGCTAGCGTTCAAGTAAAATTTGACTTTGCAAGATCCGAGCCGATAAATTTGATCGTCAAATTTAACCAAAGCAGCCAAACTTACCGCTCGCGGCTCAAATTTGCTCGTAAAATTTAGCCAAAGCGGCCGCATTTTACAAAGCGCGCTTAGTTTCGGCTCAAATTTTCCCTGATTTTGCTCTTTATCGCCTCTAGCTCCTCGCCCTCAAATCTCATCAGCGTCCGCTCCACGTCGTGCTTTATCATTCCTTCTTTGTCGCACGGCACAAAGTCCCAGTCTTTTTGAAATACCGCGTGCTTGCCCATGGTTTGGTTGCCGTTGCGCTGCGTGTAGCCGCTTTCGTCCAGATCGTTGTCCCACGGCCCCCACTCAAACGCCCCGCTAGGCCCAAACAGTGCGATCACGGGCACGTCGTTGGCTGCGGCTAGGTGCATGATCGCCGTATCTACGCCGATGAACATCGCGGAGCGCTTTGATAGCGCGGCGGTTTGTTTTAGAGTGAGTTTGCCACCTAGATTTACGGGGCTAGAGGAGCACAGCGCCAGCACGTCGTCTAACTTTTTTAGCTCGGCGTCGTTGTTATCGGCTGTTAGCACGACCCCTACGCCAAGACCCTCGCAAAAGTCGATTATCGCGGCCATAGTTTCGTCGTCCGCGCACTTAAACATCCAGCGGCTAGTTAGGTGCACGTGGATAAATTTGGGCGGCAAATTTAGATGACTGATGCAGTCCGGATCGAAATACACGCTAACTCTTTTGCCGCTAGGCTCAAGCCCGAGCGCGGCCAAGGCGTCTAGATTTCTATCCACGGTGTGGCGCAGGCCTCCTATTTTTGGGGCTTTGTGCGTTATCATTTTATTTACGGTCTTGTTTTTGCCCTCAAAGCCCACGATGGTTTTGATTTTAGCGTATTTGGCGACGATGATGCCGCGGTCGCCCGTCGTGGTCTGCACGGCGATGTCGTATTTTTGCTTTTTGATAGCGCGGATAAACTTTAGCTCGCGCCAAAGTCGCTTGAAAAAGCCGACCTCTTTTATATTTGCGCGGTCGTAGACGTGGATGTTTTGGATGTCCGGGTTGCCTTCGATCATCGCCTCGGTGCCCTTGTTTAGCGCGAAATCTATCTGCGCGTCAGGGTAGATGCGGCGCAGGTTTTCGATGAGCGGAGTCGTGAGCAGCACGTCGCCGATGTTTCTAAATTTCATAACTAGGATTTTGATTTTTTTATCTTTCATTTTACATACTTCCAAAATGTGTATTGCGCGTAAAGCCTTGCTATCACGTAGCCGCGCCAGCCCTCGCGCCAGCCGCCTTTTAGGAAAAATAGCTTAAAAAACGTCCACGCGGGATTTAAAACGGCCTTAAATTTACTTGATTTTGCGCCCTTTGCGCCCAGGCTCGAGTAGCGATTTTGCTTGGCGATAAACTGCTCGATACTATCGTAGGCATAGTGCTTGAAGTGGTTTTTTAGCCTGCCGATTTGATTTTTGGTAGCGGTTAAATTTGCGCCGTCTGCCGGAGTTTGTTCGTCCGTTTTGGCCGCGCTTTTTAAAACGACCTTTTCGTGTATCTCGCGCCCGTCAAACTTCGCCAGTGTCCTATCAAAAAGCCTAACCGTGCAGTCCGGGTAAAGCCCCATAGTGCGCACTTCTTTACCGAAAAAGATATTTGCGCGAGCTACCTCGTATGCGCAAAACTCGGGACACTGCAAAACCTGCAAAATTTCATCCCGCAAAGGCTCTAAAATCACCTCGTCGCTATCTAGCACGAAAACCCAGCTATTACGCGCTAGATCCACTCCCAGCTGCTTTTGCGCGCTAAATCCCAGCCACTTTTGCTTGTGAAATTTGACGTTTTTAAACCCAGAGCAAATTTGCTCCGTAGCATCCTGCGAGCCGCTATCGACCACGACGACTTCGTCTGCGAATTCGCAGCTTTTTAGTACCTCGGCGAGGTATTTTTCGCTGTTTAGCGTGAGGATTACGACGCTTAGCATTTATAAATTTCCTCGTTAAAATGCTTAAAGCGTTTGTGAAACCAAAAGTACTCGTCCGGCTTCTCGCGCACGGCGGCCTCGGTCGCGTCTGATTGAGCTTGCGTGGCCTTTAGCACGGCTTCGTCTTTTTCAAATTCTCTAACGTCAATCGGCGGGAAAAAGCAAATTTCGCTGAGGTTGCGCGCTTTTTCACGGATAAAGGCCGGCACTATGAGCGCGTCCGTTTTTTGCGCAAAGATGCTAACTGCAGGCGTATGCAGGACTTTTCGTCCGAAAAACTTGACCTCTACGCCTTCCTCTTTGGCGGTGTTTTGATCGACTAGGATGCCCACTAATCGGCGCGCCTTGACCGCTTTTAAAATTTGCTTGGCGCCGCCCATTTTATCGATGAGCTCGATGTCAAAGCGAGTTCGATTCGCCTCCAAAATGCGCTGCATGACCGCGCTATCAAGAGCGCGCCCGACGATGCTAACGCCACCAAATTTCGCCGCCATCGCGAGAGAAAAGAGCTCCCACTGCCCGTAGTGCGCGGTTTGCACGATGATCGGGCGGCCAGAGGCGAGCGCGTTTTGAAAGATTTCTAAGTTTTTAAATTCGACTTTTTCTAGGATTTTTTCCTTGCTCGCGTTTTGATTTTTTATAAAATTTACCGCAAATTTGGCGTAGTTTTGGTACGTGTCTTTGATGATCCGCTCTTTTTGCGTGGCCGTAAGCTCGTCAGCGTAGGCGAAATTTAGATTTGCTCTGATGATTTTGGTGTGTTTGGCGTCAAATTTATAAAACAAAAACGCGATGAAATTTAAAAACGGATCCAGCAAAAACGCGGGCGTAACGGTAAAGATAAATTTAAAAAATTTATAAAGCCAAAGGTAAAATAAATCACGCATCAAGTAGCCTTTTTGCCGCGTTTGCGATAGTCTGCGGCGCGATATCTCGCACGCAAAAGTCGCTTTTGTCTATCTTTTTCGCGTCTATTTTTTTGCCCGCGTCAAGCGTTAAATTTACGGGGCTAGCAAAGGCATTTCGCTCTGCTGGTCGGTTGCCAAAAAGCGTGATAGAGGGGCGATTTTGCGCCCAGGCGATATGCGTCACGCCGCTATCGTTGCCGATAACCAGATCACAGCTTGAGATAAAGCTCACGAGCTCTTTTAGGCTCAAATTTAGAGTTTTTGCGTTTGAGTTTTTTATCAAATTTAGAGCCTCTTTTTCCTCTTTTTCGCCGTTAAAGCAGACGAAAATTTCATTTTTCGGATCGTCTAGCAGCGCGATAACATCGCCAAATTTATCGTAAATTTTACTCGGTTCGCTAGCAAAGGGTGCTATCAAAATTTTCTTTTTTGAGCTATCAAATTTACTTTGAGAAGCGCTAAAACAAGGCTGTTTGGCTAAAATCTCATCCTCGCTAAAGCTAAATCCCAGAGCAAAAGCTGTAAGGCCCAAATTTCGCAAGATGATATTTTGGGCGTAGTCGCAGCTAAATTTATGCCCGTAAAACAGTGCCGCAAGCGGTTCCTTAACGCTAAATTTATCAAATCCGTAACTGTTTTTGCCAAGAAGTTTCGCAACCGCGGCGGATTTGATCAGCCCTTGCAGGTCGATGACGTAGTCAAATTTGCCCTCTTGCTTAGCAGACGCGATCAGCTGCAAGCTTTTTTTGTACTCGCCGTTTTTTAGCGGTAGCGATACGACGCGCGAAATTTGCGGGCAAAGGAACAAAATCTCGCTAAATTTAGCATCGGCAAACCACGTAATTTTGGCTTGCGGCAAGTGCTTTTTGATAAACTGCAGCACGGTCGCCGCATGGACGATATCGCCCAGGGCGGAGAGCTTGATAACGGCGATGTTTGGGCTTAAATTTTTACTCATTTACCGCTTTTATAAAGATTTTTAGCTATCATTTTAGGCAAAAATAGCTAAAAAAGGTTTGAAATGGCTAAAAATTATATCTGCGTTTTTGACTGCGAGACGGTGCCCGATACCGCGCTTTTGCGTAAAATTTACGGGTATGAGGGAAGCGACGCGGAGGTGGCAAGGCAGGCGTTTGCAGCGCAAAAGGCAGCAAGCGGAAGCGAGTTTTTGCCCGTGATGTTTCACCGCGTCGTGGCGATATCTGCGGTGATGGCGGACGAGTACGGTAAATTTTTGCGCGTAAGCACGATGAAAGGCGCAAACGAGCGCGAAATCCTAAATAAATTTATCGGTTTCGTAAACTCGCACAACCCGCGCCTGGTGAGCTTTAACGGACGGGGTTTTGACCTGCCGATGATTTTAACTCGCGCGATGAGGTACAACGTCTCGTTTCCGAGCTTTTACGAGGTCGAAAACAAGGAGCTTGGCAAAGGCAAATGGGACGGCAACTACCGCGACAGGTATAGCGGCAAATTTCACTTCGATCTGCTCGATCACGTGAGCGAGTTTGGATCCGTACGCGGGCTAAAGCTAGATACTCTCTGCGCTAGCCTAAATTTGCCCGGCAAATACGACGTGCACGGCGATCAGGTGATGGAGCTGTTTTTTGACGGCAAGATCGACAAGATCAACGAATACTGCGAAAGCGACGTGCTAAACACATACTGGCTATTCCTAAAATACGAGCTTTTGCGCGGAAATTTGACGCTGGATGATTACGCGGACGATATCTCGGTGATGAGCGAGTGGCTCGCGGCAAACTGCGCTCAGATGGGCTATACGCCGGTGTTTTGCGAGGCTGTAGAGCGCGAGCTCGTGCGCCTTGAAACGCAAAACTACGAGGATGAGCCGGAGCTTAATGACGACGACGAGCAGGCCGGGGCGGAGGAGTACTACACCGAAGAAAATATGCCCGAGATAAATTTGGACGAGCAGTGAGAACGGGCGCAAAAATACGCTAAAATAAAGTCAAATCGTAAAGGAAAAAACATGAAAATTTTAGTAACCGGAACGGCGGGATTTATCGGATTTCACTTGGCAAACGCCCTCGTAAAAAGGGGCGACGAGGTCGTCGGATACGACGTGATAAACGACTACTACGACGTAAATTTAAAGCTTGCGCGCCTAAAAACGGCCGGCTTTGACATAAGCGAGATAGACTATGGCAAGCTTATCACCTCAAAAACGCAGCCTAATTTAAAATTTATAAAGTCCGATCTAGCCGATACCCAGACAATGAAAGAGCTTTTTGAGAAAGAAAAATTTGACTGCGTCGTAAATTTAGCCGCGCAAGCGGGCGTGAGGTATTCGCTCATCAATCCGCAAGCCTACATCGACAGCAACGTCACCGGCTTTATAAATATCCTTGAGTGCTGCCGCCACAATGAGATCAAAAATCTAGTCTATGCAAGCTCTAGCTCAGTCTACGGCCTAAACGAAAATATGCCATTTAGCACGCACGAGGGCGTAAATCACCCGATCAGCCTCTACGCCGCGACTAAAAAGAGCAACGAAATGATGGCGCATACGTATTCGCATCTATTTGGCGTGCCGACTACAGGGCTGCGATTTTTCACCGTTTACGGCCCGTGGGGACGCCCTGATATGGCGCTGTTTTTGTTCGTCGACGCCGCGCTAAAGGGCAAGAAAATCGACGTCTTTAACTACGGCAAGATGAAGCGCGACTTTACCTACGTGGACGACATCGTAAGGGGCATCATAAAATGCGTCGATAACCCAGCCAAGCCAAATCCCGCGTGGGACCCGAAGCATCCCGATCCCGCCACGTCAAGCGCGCCGTTTAAGGTCTATAATATCGGCAACAATAGCCCCGTCGAGCTCATGGACTACATCAAGGCCGTCGAGCTAAAAATCGGCCGCGAGGTAGAAAAAAACTTCCTCCCGCTGCAAGCCGGCGACGTGCCTGCAACCTTTGCGGACGTGAGCGATCTGGTGACGGACTTTGACTATAAGCCCGCAACTGGCGTAAATGACGGGGTGGCGAGGTTTATCGAGTGGTACTGCGAGTTTTACGGAGTTAAAATTTGAGATTTTTCGCGCTCTTGCTGGCTGCCTTTTTAAATTTAGCTTCGGCGGCGCAGGGCGAAAATCTAAGTAGCGCCGCAAGCACAGATGCCGCTAAAAACGCTAAATTTGAGCTTTTAAAACTTAGCGAGTACAAAGGTCAAAACGTCGGCGGCTGGCTAGCTAGCGAGAAGCTTGACGGCGTGCGCGCCTACTGGGACGGGCGAAATTTGCGTTCGCGAAACGGTAAAATTTTAGCCGCGCCAGAGGGTTGGAGTGCGCATTTTCCGTCTTTTGCGCTCGACGGCGAGCTTTACACCGCACGGGGCGAATTTGAAAAAATACAATCGATCGTGATGGACAAAATGCCCAGCGTCGCGGAGTGGAGCGAGGTTAAATTTTACGTTTTTGACGTACCTGAGGGCGGCGGCGGACTTTTAAAACGACTTAGCGAGCTTGAAAAATTTATCTTGCAAAATCCTCAAGCCGGGCAAAATTTAAAGATAATCAAGCAGGTAAAAGTAAAAGATAACGCCGAATTTGAGGCGTTTGCGGAGGCTGTCATCGCAAAGGGCGGCGAGGGCGCGGTCGTGCGCGAGCCAAACGCGCCATACGAGCGAAAACGAAGCAAAAACGCGCTGAAATATAAAAAATTT
The DNA here is from genome assembly GCF_014253065.1 of Campylobacter massiliensis. NCBI lineage: Bacteria > Pseudomonadati > Campylobacterota > Epsilonproteobacteria > Campylobacterales > Campylobacteraceae > Campylobacter > Campylobacter massiliensis. The sequence goes on along the minus strand of NZ_JACLZK010000002.1, from coordinate 766,872 downwards.
AAAGACGCCGAGTGCGAGGTGATGGCGATAAACGCGGGCACGGGCAAATTTGCGGGTCTCATGGGCTCGGTAACCTGTAAGGCGCTTAGCGCGGCGGGCTCAAACTCGGACGAGCAAATCGCTGGCGGAGTAAAATTTAAGATTGGCTCGGGCTTTAGCGACGAAGAGCGCGCAAATCCGCCTAAAATCGGCTCTATAATAACCTACAAATATCAAAATTTAACCGCAAAAGGGGTGCCGAGGTTTCCGGTATTTTTGCGGGTTAGAGAGGATTAAATTCGGCCGCTTCGGGCAAATTTGCCCGCTGATTGCTTTGAGGTCGGTGTCGTAAATTTACGCTAAGCGCGTGATAGGACGGCTAAATTTAACGCTTGCGTTTTTTGTATTTTACAAAACACTGCTCGTCAAGCCGATCTAATTCTTTTTCTACTATTTGAAACAGTTGCGTCAAAAACCGCTCGTTTTACGCAGCTGTCGCTCTCTTGGGCAAATTTAACGGGCGCATTGCTGCAAAAGTTTTCTATAAGTTTAATCTACATATAATACCGAAGCTATCTAAAATCACCCATCTTTTAAGGAGAAAAATATGAAATATGTTTTGCTTGGTTTAATGGTCGCAAGTTTTGCTTTCGGTGTCGAAATAGATTGCAATAAAAAGACTCTTTGCAGTCATTTTAATAGTTGTGCAGAGGCTAAATGGTATTTGAAAAAATGCGGAAGATATGAGAATGGGGGCACTCAAAAAACCGACGGCGATAACGACGGCATACCTTGCGAAAAGCAATTATGCAAAATATTATGATAAATTTGTGCATAAAGCAGAAATAGGAATCGCATATGAAAATTTTAATAACAGGCGGAGCGGGCTACATCGGCTCTCACGTGCTAAAGGCGCTTTTAAAACAAGGCGGGCACGAGATAACGGTCGTGGATAATCTCTGCAAAGGCACGACAAAGGCGCTTGACGCGCTTGAAAAAATCGGTAAATTTAAGTTCGTAAAGGCAAATTTAGAGGATGATTTAAGCGGGATTTTTGCGGAGGGCAAATTTGACGCAATCATCCATTTTGCCGCATTTATCGAGGTTTTTGAAAGCACGCAAGATCCGATAAAATACTACCTAAACAACACCGCAAACGTAGCTAAAATTTTAACCTATTGCAAAGAGTACGGCGTAAATAAATTTATATTTAGCTCCACTGCAGCCGTTTACGGCGAGCCCGAGATCGGCGAGGTCGATGAGCAAACCGCGGCAAATCCGATAAATCCGTACGGCCGAAGCAAGCTAATGAGCGAGTGGATCATCAAAGACTACGCCGCTTCAAATGAAAATTTCAAATTTGCGATTTTGCGGTACTTTAACGTCGCGGGCGCCGACGAAGAGGGGCTCATCGGGCAAAACTACCCAAACGCCACGCACTTAATCAAAGTCGCGACGCAGACGGCTCTGGGCAAACGCGAAAGCATGGGAATTTTCGGTAGCGACTATCCGACCGCAGACGGCACCTGTGTGAGGGACTACATCCACGTGAGCGACCTAGCCGACGCGCATCTAAGCGCGCTGGAGTACCTAAACGAGCATGAAAAAAGCGAAATCTTTAACGTCGGCTACGGCCGCGGCTTTAGCGTAAAAGAGGTTATAGAAACGGCTAAAAAAGTAAGCGGGGTTGATTTTAAAGTAATTAGCGCGCCTCGCAGAGAGGGCGATCCCGCGCGTCTCATCGCAAAGCCGGGAAAGATAAGAAATTTAACCAACTGGCGGCCTAAAAGAGAGGATCTCGCGCTCATCATAAAAACCGCGCTCGAGTGGGAGAAAAGGCTGTGAGAATCGCAGTCGTGGGCACGGGGTACGTGGGGCTCGTTAGCGGCGCGTGCCTAGCTAAAATGGGCAACGACGTCATATGCGTGGACGTGGACGAAGCAAAGATAAACGCCCTAAATAGCGGCGTCATACCGATCTATGAGCCGGGTCTTGGCGAGATCGTCGCGGAGTGCAGGGCAAACGGCGCGCTTAAATTTAGCGTCGATATAAAAGAAGCCCTGGCGCATGCTAGCGTGCTATTTATCGCGGTGGGCACGCCTATGGGCGCGGACGGGCAGGCAGATCTGCGCTACGTGCTAGAGGTCGCAAAAAGTATCGGACAAAATTTAACCTCGCCGCTAATCGTCGTGGATAAATCAACCGTTCCCGTGGGCACTGCGGAGAACGTAACCGAAGTGATCGCAGGCGAGCTAAAAAAGAGAAATATGGACGTCAAATTTGAGGTCGTCTCAAATCCCGAGTTTTTAAAAGAGGGCGCTGCGGTCGAGGACTTTTTAAAGCCAGACCGCGTCGTAGTGGGCGCTAGCAGCGAGTGGGGGCAAAGCGTTATGCGCGAGCTTTACGCGCCCTTTATGAAAAATCACGACCGCTTTATCGCCATGGACGTAAAATCGGCCGAGATGACCAAATACGCCGCAAATGCGATGCTAGCGACTAAAATCAGCTTTATAAACGAGATCGCGGGTATCTGCGAGCGCGTGGGAGCGGACGTAAATTTGGTGCGAAAAGGCATCGGCAGCGACTCTCGCATCGGTTATAGCTTTATATATCCTGGCTGCGGATACGGCGGCAGTTGCTTTCCAAAGGACGTCGAGGCGCTCATCTACACCGCTAGGCAAAACGGATTTGAGCCGCAGGTTTTAAGCGCGGTGGAGGCTAGAAACGCAGCGCAAAAAACGGTACTTTTTGAAAAAATTTCAGCATTTTTCGGCGGAAATTTGAGCGGAAAAACGGTGGCGATTTGGGGGCTAGCGTTTAAACCAAATACCGACGATATGCGCGAGGCTAGCTCGCTAGTGCTCATAAAGGCGCTAGAAAACGCGGGCGCAAACGTCGTCTCCTACGATCCAAAGGCCGTAAACGAAGCCAAAAAATACCTACCTAACTCAAATTTAAAATTTGCCCCAAATAAATACGACGCGCTAAACGGTGCTGACGCGCTCGCGCTCGTGACCGAATGGAGCGAGTTTAGGTCGCCTGATTTTATGGAGATGAAGCAACGCCTAAAAAACGCCGTGATCTTTGACGGGCGCAATCAATACGACGCGAAAAATCTGGCAAATTTGGGCTTTAAGTATTTCCAAATAGGAGTGAAATCATGAGGAAAATTTTACTTTTTATCGCGGCTTGCGCGTTGCCGTTTGCACTTTTGGCGGGCGAAAACGCAGCTAAAACCGAGGAAAATATTTTTGAGCTACCTATCTCAAAGATGCCGCCTGATTATTTTAAATACGAGGTCGCGTTTTTTAAAGATATGCAAATCGACTGCAACTTCGCCTTTTTACTCGGCGGAAAACTCGAGGAAAAAGAGGACGCGCGCGGTATTTATTACGAATTTAGCGGCGGGGATGAGCTAGCGCAAACGATGATGCTTTGCAAGGACGGAAAGAAAAAGAGGCGGGTTTATTATGAGCTCACTCAAATTTTACCAGGCGTTAGCCCCGTAAAAATAATAACTCCGCAGGGCGTAGGCGCGGAAATAAGAGTGTATGAACGCGTAAAAACGATAGAACCAAAAAAATTAAAAAGGAAAAATAAATGAAAATAGCCGTTATCGGACTAGGATACGTCGGGCTGCCATTGGCGGCGGCGTTTAGTGAGAAGTACGAAGTCACAGGCTTTGACGTAAATGCTGCCCGTATAGAGGAGCTTAAAAGCGGGTATGACCGCACGCTGGAGCTAAGTGCTGAGCAGATGAAAAAAGCGATAGAGAACGGCATGAAATTTAGCCTAAATTTGGACGATATAAAGGATTGCAACTTTTTTATCGTCACCGTTCCGACACCGATAGATAAAAATAAGCGCCCAGATTTGACGCCTGTCATAAAAGCCACGCAAAGCGTCGCTAAAGTGCTAAAAAAAGGCGATATCGTCGTGTATGAAAGCACCGTGTATCCTGGCGTCACGGAGGAGATCTGCGTGCCGCTACTTGAGCAAAGCGGGCTTAAATTTAACGAGGACTTTTTCTGCGGATACTCGCCGGAGCGCATAAATCCGGGCGATAAAGAGCACACCGTAACTAAAATCAAAAAAATCACTAGCGGCTCGACGCCCGAGGTAGCCAACGAGGTCGATGAGGTCTACCGCTCGATCATAACGGCCGGCACGCACAAAGCACCTACTATCAAGGTCGCTGAGGCCGCCAAAGTCATCGAAAACACGCAGCGCGATATCAACATCGCCTTTATGAACGAGCTTGCTATGATATTTAACAAGATGAACATCGACACGAACGCCGTTTTGCAGGCTGCGGGCACAAAGTGGAATTTCTTAAATTTCCGTCCTGGGCTAGTGGGCGGCCACTGCATCGGCGTGGATCCCTATTATCTCACGCATAAGGCGCAGGAGCTTGGCTTTCATCCGGAAATGATCCTAGCCGGACGCCGTATAAACGATAATATGGGCAAATACGCTGCAGATCAAGTTGTAAAACTAATGATAAAAAGGGGTGTTTTGATAAATTCGGCCCGCGTTTTGGTGCTTGGCCTTACGTTTAAAGAAAACTGCCCAGACATCCGCAACTCGCGCGTGATAGACGTGATCGAGGAGCTTAGGGATTTTGGTTGCAGCGTGGACGTCTACGATCCGTGGGCGGACGAAGCCGAGGTGAAGCGCGAATACGGTATCGTACCTCTAAAAAGCTTTGACGAGGCGGACTACGACTGCGTAGTGATCGCCGTCGCTCACGATAAATTTAAAGGGTTAAAATTTAGCAAAGCTCTCGTTTACGATATCAAAAACGTCTACGAAAACGCCGACGCAAGGCTGTAATGCTCGTAAATTTGATCAGCTCTATCGTCGTTTTTATCGTCTCGATGGGGATAAATTTTTTCCTTACGCCTTACATTCTAAAAAGCCTAGGCAACGAAGCCTACGGCTTTGTCGGGCTGTCTAACGCTATCGTAGCTTACGCCCTAGTCGTGACCGCTGCGATAAACTCCGTTAGCGGCCGCTTCGTCGCGTACGAGTGGCACAGAGGGGGCATCCGCGCGGCAAACGCCTACTACTCGTCGGTTCTAGTCGTAAATATCTTTTTTTGCGTTCTTATTTTGCTGGGCGCGGGCATTTTTATCTTAAATTTACAAAGCGTACTAAACGTGAGCGACGCGCTACTAGGCGACGTGCGGCTTACTTTTGCGTTTTATTTTATAAATTTTTGCGTCGGGCTTTTTAACGGCGTCATCAGCGTCTCGATGTTTATCAAAAACAAGCTCTACATCATCTCCGTTCGCAACGCCGCGTCTAGCGCCATTTTGGCCGCTCTTATCGTCGCGCTTTTTTATTTTTTCAGACCGATGATCGCTTATATCGCGATCTCCGCTCTAGTCGCGTCGCTCTTTGTGTTTTTTACGAGCGTTTGGGTTTTGCGTCGCATCACGCCAGAGCTTAAATTTAACCCGCGCGAATTTGACTTTATGCGGATAAAAGAGCTGCTAAAATCAGGCGTCTATAATAGCTTTAACGCCCTAAACCGCGTGCTTATGAGCGGTATGGATCTGTTTATCTGCAACATCTTTTTAAGCGCTAACGCGACGGGAATTTTAGCCGTTTCAAAGGCGGCTCCGATCATTTTGGAGAGCTTTGTGGCACAGCTTAGCGCGATATTTGCGCCAAAATTCGTCGAGCACTACTCTAAATCAAATTTGACCGCGCTTGTTGCGGAGGCTAAATTTTCGATGCGAGTTACGGCGTTTGTTATGAGCGTGCCGGCGGCTATTTTCGTGGCTTTCGGGCGCGAATTTTACACGCTTTGGTTGCCGTTTAAAAGCGCGGACGAGATAAGTCTAATCTATAATCTCTCGATGATAACTCTAGTGCCGATTATATTTATCAGCTACGTTTTTTCGCTTTTTAATCTCGACGGCGCGACGAATAAACTAAAACGCCCCGCGATAGCAAACACGATTTTGGGTGCGGGCACGATTTTGGCGCAGATTGCCGTGCTTAAATTTACGCCTTACGGCATTTACGGTATGACGGCCGTCGGCGCCGCGCTTTATTCGGTGCGCATTTTGGGATTTGACCTCATAAACGCCGCGTTAAATTTGAGCCTACCGCTTACTACTTTTTACGGCGTTTATTTTAAAAATTTAGCCGTTTTTGCAGCCGTTTGCGGACTGTTTTTTTGGCTGCGAAATTTCGTGCAAATTTCAAGCTGGGGCGAATTTGCCGCGTATTCGGCGATTTTGCTTGCGCTCGGTTACGCCGCGAGCCTATTTTTGATATTTGACAAAAGAGAACAACTGGTCGTGATAAATAAAATCAAATCGAAGTTTAAAAGATGAAAAATTTAGTATTCGTTATTTCGCTAAAAAGCGACGAGGCGCGCAGGCAAAAGCTAAAAGAGCGGTTTAAAAACTACGGCGAATTTAGGCTTGTTGAAGCAACCGACGGTAGGGCGATGAGCGCAAAGGAGTACTACGGCTACGCGCTGCCTAGCCTTGAGGCTTACGGCAGGCTATTAAGCCCGTCCGAGGTCGGTTGCTCGCTCTCTCACGTGCGCGCTTACGAGGAGTTTTTAAAAAGCAAGGCCAGCTTTGCGCTCATTCTAGAAGACGACGTCATCGGCGATGAAAGCGGCGTAAAAAAGGCGTTTGAAACGGCTACTAAGATGGATGCGGGCTCGGCGCTCATTTGCGGCGCGCAAGACGGACTAGATGGGCGATTTAGCGCATTTGGCAAAAAGCTGGAGGAGGATTTTTGGCTAGTCTCAAAGCGCTCTTACGGAACGATCTACCGAGCGGCAGCCTACGTGCTTGATAGGCGCGCGGCGGAAAAGATCTTGCAAACGCACAAAAAGGCGCTTTGCGTGGCTGATTTTTGGCGAATTTTGCTTTTACAAAACGGCTTAAAGATGTATTTTAGCGATATTTTTGCGCATCCGACCGATTTAGCGGACTCAAATATCCAAGCCGAGCGGGTGCAAAGAGCACAGGCAAAAGTCTCGCCGCTAGCTCGTCTAAATAGCCTAAAATATGTCGCCGCAACGCGCTTTGAAGCGGCAATTTTAGGCTATGAGCGGATATTTAAAAGGTAAGAAACTAAGCGATTATAAAGCTCAAAATTTATAAAATCAATAATTTTGAAGATTTATTAAATTTTCGCGCACCGATTAAAATTTGGAGAGAGAATGAAGGTTTTATTTATAATTTCGACACTGCAAGCAGGCGGCGCCGAGCGCGTGATGAGCTTGCTAGCGAGCTATTTTGCGAAATTTCACGACGTAACGCTTTTAAAATTTGACACCAAACCGCCGTTTTACGAGCTAGACGAGAGGATAAAGCTGATAGATCTGCCTTTCCCGATGGTGAAAAAAGGCTTTTTCGCAAATTTAATAAGGCGCGTGAAAAAGTTTTTTTATCAGCGAAATTTGATCAAAAACGGCGGATTTGACGTCGTTATCTCCTCGATGGACAGCACCAATATCAACGTGATTTTGTCGAATTTATTTATAAACAAGCCGCTTTTTATCAGCGAGCATTCAAGCGCCGATTTTTTCAAAGGGCGCGGCTGGTTGTTTTTGCGCCGCATGCTCTATCCGCTAGCTAGCGGCCTAACGGTTCTGACGAAAGAAGACTACGAATACTATAGCTTCGTAAAAAATAAAACCGTGATGTACAATCCGATGTTTGAAGCCAAAAAACAGGGCTTGCCGAAGGAAAATATCATCCTTTTCGTCGGCCGTCTCATCTCGCTTAAAGGCTGCGACGTATTTTTAAAAGCTATGAGCCTAGTCGATAAAGAGCTTTTAAAAGAGTGGAAAATCGTGATAGCGGGTGCCGGCGAAGAGAGGCAAAGGCTAGAGCTCATCGCGCACGAGCAGCTGCATCTGGATGCCGAATTTATCGGGCAAACGAGCGATGTCGCTTCGCTTTACGAAAGGTCTAAAATTTTAGTCTCAAGCTCCAAAACCGAGGGCTTGCCAAACGTTTTAATCGAGAGCGTATTTTTTAACTGTGCCAGGGTGGCGACTGCAACAAGCGGCGCAAAAGAGCTCATCGAGGACGGCAAGGACGGATTTTTAGTGCCGATAGACGACGTAAAAGCGCTCGGAAGCAAAATCGAACTCTTGATGCGCGATGAGGAACTGAGGCAAGAGCTGGTAAAAAACGCCAACGAGCGTGAAAATAGCTTTAAAACCGATCAAATTTATCAAAAGTGGATGGATTTTATCACGCAAAATATAAAGGGCTAAAATGCTAAAAGTAAGCATAATAATCCCGACCTACAACCGCAAAGAGCTTTTTGAAGCCGCCCTAAAAAGCGCGCTGGCTCAGGACTACGAAAACAAAGAAATCATAATCAGCGACGACAACTCAAACGACGGCACGCGCGAGCTTGCGCAAAGTTACGTCGCTAAATTTGACAATGTAAAATACGTCCTAAACCAAACTTACGACCGCGGCCCAAACGGCAATAAAAACAACGGCTTCGATCACGTTAGCGGCGATGCTTTCGTGATACTAGACGACGATGACTTGCTGATAGAAGGCGCTATAAGCAAGATGGCGGCCGTACTAGAGCAGGGGTATGCCAGCGTCTGGGCGAATTGTTATTTTGAGATTGACGGCGAGCCGACGACGAAATTTTCGGGATTTGGACTGAGTAAAAGCGGGGAAATTTCGCCGCAGGACTACTACGACGGCAAGATAACGGGCGAGTTTTTGATAATGTTTCGCCGCGACGCCATCGGGCAGAGGCGCTTTGAAAAAGGGCTTTACGGTAGCGAAAATACGCTTTGGATCTATCTTTTTGACCTTCCTGCTTACTATCTGCACGACGCGGTGCGTATTTACCGCTTTCACCGCAGCGACAGCGTCACGATAAACTCGTTTAAGCGTCCGCTTTGCATAATGAAAGGCTACGCGATGACTGCGGAGCTCATTTTGCAAAAGATTGCCGAGAAAAACGCTCAAGCTAGCGCAAACGGCACAAATTCTGACGAGCCGAAATTTCGCGTAAACGATGCTCATATCGCGATCCTATATAAAATGGCGGCGTACTATGCAAAATTTGGCGGCGAATACAAAAAAATGTACGAGTATCTTTTTAAAAGCCTCAAATTTAAATTTACAAAAGAAGCGCTTGCGATGCTGATTTTAAGCCCGTTTCCAAAGTCGATGATTTTGTTTTTAACTAAAATTCGCGTTTGGATATACAAAAAAACGCACGGCGAATGAAAAAATTAGCCGTTTTTCTCTACTCGATGGGGCCGGGCGGCGCGGAGCGCGTGGTTTCAAATTTGCTCCCCGCTCTTTGCGAAAAATACGAAGTTCATCTCGTTTTGATGAGCGAGGTCGTAGCCTACGAGATACCAAGCGCGGTAAAAATTCACTTCCTCGAGCGCTCAGATCCCTATGAAAGCGGCGTAAAAAAGCTATTTCGTTTGGGACTTTTGTTTCCGTTTCTAGCCCTAAATTATAAAAAACTTTGCGACGATTTGGCTATCGACCTACATTTTGTCTTAATGAACCGGCCTTGTTATATCGCGCTTTTGGCAAGGATCGCCGGAGTAAAAGGACGGATGGTAATAAGCGAACGCAGCTGTCCGTCGGTCATCTATAAAAGCGGCCTTAGCGGGCTTGCCAATAGAATTTTGGTTAAGGCGCTTTACCCAAAAGCCGATCTTATCCTGGCTAACGCGCAGGGAAACGCCGATGATCTCGTGCGAAATTTCGGCTGCGACGCCGCAAAAACTAAAGTGCTATATAATGCGGTCGATTTGGCTGCGATAAAAACTCTTGCCGATGAGCCGCTAGAGGACAAATTTAAGCCGTTTTTTCTAAATATCGGCCGGCTTGATAGCGGTAAAAATCAAGCGATGCTAATAAGAGTAGTCGCAAATTTAAACGACGAGCGCGCGACGCTTGGGATCCTTGGCAAAGGGCCTTTGCAAGGCGAGCTTCAAAATTTGATCGATGAGCTTGGCGTAAGCTCGCGCGTAAAACTGCTAGGCACGGATAAAAATCCGTTTAAATTTATCAAAAACGCGCAGTGTTTCGTCTGCGCTTCGGGGTTTGAGGGCTTTTCAAACGTGCTTTTAGAGGCGCTTGCTTGCGAGAGATTTATCATCTCCACCGATCACAAAAGCGGCGCTAGGGAGCTTCTAGGCGACGATGAGTACGGCGTTTTAACGCCCGTTGACGACGAAAAGGCAATGGAGACTGCGATGAGGCGAGCGCTTGAGGATGAAAATTTAAGGCAAGATTATGAAAAAAGAGCTTACGGCCGCGTAGTAAAATTTGATAAAAACTCCGTAGCGGCGGAGCTCATAGGATATTTAGAGGGTGAAAATGGCGAGTAAAATTTTAGAATTCCCCGGCAAATTTAAATTTTCAAAGCAAACTTGTTTTTTGATGCTTGCGGCGTTTATCTTTAGCGTAGTTTGCAGGCTGTACTGGGTGTACTGGGCGGGCGAATACCAGCACTTTTTCTGGAACGATCAGCTCATGATCAGTACAAACGACGGCTACGCCTTCGCCGAGGGCGCGCGCGATATGATAGCGGGCTTTCATCAGCCAAACGACCTTAGCTACTACGGCCGCTCGATGCCCACACTTACGTATTTTTTGTATCAAATTTTACCTTTTAGCTTTGAGAGCATTTTGCTTTATATGAGCGTGTTTTTTAGCTCGCTTATCGTTATTCCCGTGATTTTGATAGCCAAAGAGTACGAGATGTCCGGCGCGGGCTTTGCGGCGGCGCTGCTAGCTAGCATCGCAAATAGCTACTACAACCGCACGATGGCGGGCTACTACGACACTGATATGCTTACGATCGTGCTGCCAGCGTTTAGCGTCTGGGCGATGATACGCCTCGCGCAGAAAAAAAACGTAAACGATCTCATTTTTATCCCGATTTTTATCCTGATAAACGACTGGTGGTATCCGAGCTCGTACTCGCTAAATTTTGCGATGCTGGGCGCATTTTTGCTCTATACTTTGGTTTTCGATAGGAAAAACGCGCTAAACTACGAAGCTGCTATTTTGATGATAGTCGCGCTTACCTATATCGATTTTTACGCTAAAAGCGCGCTCGCGGTCGCGCTTTATCTAGCGATGAGATTTCGTCCGCAGATCTGGGATAAGCGCGCTATCGCGGCTTGTCTTGCTTTAGCCGTCGCGCTTCTAGGTTATAGCGGCGGACTAAATCAAATTTTATTTCAGCTTAAATTTTACATATTTCGTGGAGTTTCGGAGAGTAGCGAGCCGGTTTTTCATTTTTATAACGTAAATAAAACGATAATGGAAATGAGCGATTATTCGTTTGAGTTTGAGTCGATAAACGCCTTTGCTAAGCGTATCAGCGGGCATATCGTTACTTTTGCTTTATCGCTCGTAGGAGTCGCGGCGCTTTGCCTTAAATTTCGCTCCTTTTTACTCGCTCTTCCTATGCTCGCGCTTGGGTTTTTGGCACTAAAAGGCGGGCTTAGATTTACGATCTACTCCGTGCCCGTGATGGCGATAGGATTTGGGTATTTTGCGGCGCTTTGCGTGATTTTTTTCAAAAAAGATAAAATTTTAGACAAATTTTGCACAGTTTGTTTAGCGGCATTTTTTGCGTTTTTCTTTTTGTATTTTGATAAATATTACAGCCTTTTGCACGGCAAATCTCCCGTTTTTGCGCCAAATTTTGACGGCGAGGTGGGCTTTGGCGTATATCTAGCCACGTTTGCGGCGATGGCGCTTATTTGTGGGGCGGCTTATTTTATGGTCTCAGGCCTTAGCTCGCTCAAAAAACACGCGCTTTTAGAAAAAATTTGCGTCTTTTGCATTGCCGCACTTTCTTTGATGCCGTGTCTTGAGCACATTTACGGCTACAAAGTCGGCACTGTCTTTGCCAAAAGCGAGGTCGAGAGCCTAGATAAACTACACAAGATCGCAGGGCGCGAGGACTACGTGCTGGCGTGGTGGGACTACGGCTATCCGATCCGCTACTACGCAGACGTCAAGACCCTCATAGATGGTGGCAAGCACCTAGGCAGGGATAACTTCGCCGTGAGCTTTGCGCTAGCTAGCAATCAACGCATGTCGGCAAATATGGCGCGCCTAGAAGTCGAGTACACCGAGCGAAATTTCAGCGAGAGATTTGGGTTAAATTTGAACCAGATGATAAAGGACTACAACGCCACGAGCGTAAATTCGTTTTTGTATTCGCTAAATAGCAAGGATTCCCGCCCGCCGCAAAAAACGCGCGAGATTTACTACTATCTGCCTGACTCCATGATCGATATTTTTAGCGCCGTTTTGCGCTTTTCAAACCTCGATCTAAACAGTGGCGAGGAGTACGGAGCGATATTTTATCCGGGCAAACCTTACTCGGTGGACGGCGATACGATAAATATCGGCGGAGGGTTTAGCGTATCGGGCGACGCGTCCAAGGTCTATATCGGCGAGCGCGAAATATCCGTAAATACGTACTTTGAAACAAGCTACGACGAAAAGGATAAGCTGGTCGTCAAAAAGCACGAGATGAACGCGGACGGTAAAATTTATCTTATTTTTATGAAGGATTATAGGCGGTTTTTGGTGCTTGACGAAGCGGTGCTAAACTCGGCCTACATACAGCTTTTCGTACTCGAAAACTACGACAAAGAGCTGTTTGAACCGGTCGTTTTAAACGGCGCGGTTAAAATTTATAGGTTGCTAAGATGAGGGCGCAAAATTTAAAGGAAAATTTTAAAAATGGCTAAATTTGGATTTTTATCTCATGCCGATGTGGGCCGAGACGATACAAATTATCGTCGCGACTCGGCGAGCCGCCTTGAGCGAATATCTGCAAAAATTTCAGAAAAGGCGGCATAGCATGGCTAAATTTGGATTTTTAAGTCACGCCGATATGAGCATTTATTTTTTCCGCGCGCCGATTATGCGCGAGCTAAAGCGGCTCGGTCACGAGGTGTTCGCTATCGCGCCAAAGGGCGACTACACGGATAGGCTAAAAAGCGAATTTAACTGCGTGACATACGAGCTTGACCGCGCGAGCCTAAATCCTCTAACCGTGCTTGAAAACTCAAAAAAGCTAGCCGAGATTTTGCGCGGGCTAAATTTGGATCTGCTGCAAACCTCGGCGCACAAGTCAAACGTGTTCGGCACCTTTGCGGCTAAAAAAGCGGGCATAAAGCGCGTGATAAATTTAGTCGAGGGGCTTGGCAGCTTTTATATCGATAACGACTTAAAAACCCGTCTGGTGCGCGCCGCGATCGAGACGCTTTATAAAAAAGCGCTAAAGATGAGCGACGGCTGCGTCTTCGTAAATGAGGCCGATCCGGCGTATTTTTTGAGCCGCGGTTTGATTGCCGAAGAGAAAATTTTTAAGATAAAAAGCGTGGGCGTGGATACGCTCAAATTTGACGAAAACAGCGTGCTGGCCGCAAATTTGGGCGAAGATCTTCGCGGCAAAAAGATCGTGCTGATGATAGCGCGCGCGATGTGGCACAAGGGCGTGCGCGAGTTTTACGAGGCGGCCGAGCTTTTACGCGGGCGCGAGGACTGCGCGTTCGTATTTGCGGGCGAGGGGTTTGAGGGAAACAAAAGCACGGCCGATGCAAAGTTTTTAAAGGGCGGAGCCGTGCGGTATCTGGGCGCTAGAGACGACGTGCCCGAGCTTTTAAAGGCTAGCTATCTGCTTGCGCTTCCAAGCTACAAAGAGGGCTTTCCGCGCACGGTTTTAGAAGCGATGAGTATGGGTAGGCCGGTCGTTGCTAGCGACGTAGCGGGCTGCAACGAGGCCGTAACGAACGGCTTTAACGGCCTGCTTTGCGAGGTAAAAAGCTCCGCCGATCTAGCCGCAAAGATAGAAATTTTGTTAAACGACGAAAATTTGGCCGCACAGATGGGGCAAAACGGGCGGGAGCTCGCCGTGCGCGAGTTTGACGAGCGAGCGGTCGCTAGGAAATATGTAGAAATTTATAGGAAATTTATCGATGTATAGGGCGTTTTTTAAGAGATTACTGGATATTTGTGGCGCGATTTTTTTGATCGTGCTTACGTTGCCGATCATGGTGGTCGTCGCGGTTTTGATATATTTTAAGGTTAGCCGTGACGTCATTTTTACTCAGGCGCGCCCGGGTTTGCACGCTAAAATCTTTAAAATTTACAAATTTAAAACGATGAGCGACGAGCGCGGCGCGGACGGCGAGCTACTGCCCGACGAGATGCGCCTAAGCGGCATCGGCAAGACCATCAGAAGCCTCAGCCTTGATGAGCTGCCGCAGCTTTTTAACGTGCTAAAGGGCGATATGAGCTTCATCGGGCCGCGTCCGCTTCTGGTCGAGTATCTGCCTCTTTACGACGCCGAGCAGGCGACCCGCCACGACGTGAGACCCGGCATCACGGGGCTAGCGCAGGTAAACGGCCGCAACGCGATTAGCTGGGCGGAGAAGTTTAAATTTGACGCGAGATACGTCCGCGAGCTTAGCTTTGCACTGGACGTGAAAATCGCGATTTTAACCGTGCAAAAGGTGTTAAAACGAAGCGGTGTGAGTAAAGAAGGCATGGCTACGACGGAGAAATTTAATGGCCGCAACTAAAATTTACGTTTACGGCTTTAGCGGACACGGAGCAGTCGTAGCAGACGTAGCTAGGGCGTGCGGATACGGCGAGATCGTGTTTTTGGACGACTCCAAATTTGACGGTAAAAATGTGCTCAAATTTGACCCGAGCCTCGAAAAAGCGGACGTGATCGTGGCTATCGGAGATAATAAAATCAGACGTATCCTGCAAGAAAGAGTAAAAAACGCCGGCCTTCGCGTAGTAAATTTAATCCATCCAAGCTCGGTAGTAAGTAGTAGCGCAAAAATAGGCGAGGGCGCGGCCGTGATGCCAAATGCCGTCATAAACGCGCGCGCTGTAATAGGCGAGGGCGCGATAATAAACACTGGCGCGATCATCGAGCATGACTGCGAGATCGGCGATTTTGCCCATGTTAGCCCAAACGCGGCGCTAGCAGGCGGCGTGATAGTCGGGCAAAATACCCACGTAGGCATAGGTTCATGCGTCATCCAGTGCGTAAAAATCGGCGCAGACTGCGTCATCGGAGCGGGTGGCGTCGTGGTAAGAGATATCGCAGACGGTAGCGTCGCCTACGGCAATCCGGCTAAAGTTAGGCGAAATTTGAGCTAAATTTGAGAGCCAAAATACCGCTCGTCAAATTTACGCCCATAGCGACAAAGGACGGTGCAGGCAAAATAGATAAAGTATCCCGCAAGGCGTCAAATTTACCGTTTTAAAATATATTTTGACGCAAAATTTAACAAAATCCCCATTTTCTACGGCCTAAAAGCAAATTTAAACGAGTTTTTATAAAAATATTTAGATTTTAAGTGCTACAATGAGTAAATTTCTTTAAGGAATAATAATGCAAAGAATTTTCCTAAGTCCGCCGCACATGAGCGGCAAAGAGCAAGAGTACATAAACGAGGTTTTTAAGAGCAACTATATTGCGCCGCTTGGCGAATACGTGAATAAATTTGAAGCAAGCGTGGCAAACTACGCAGGCGCGCCCGATGCTTTGGCGCTAAATTCCGGCACGTCGGCGATCCACTTGGCGCTAAGGGTGCTTGGTATCGGAGCTGGGGACGTGGTGCTAGCGTCTACGTTTACCTTTATGGCGTCCGTTAGCCCGATACTTTATCAAGGCGCTACGCCTGTTTTTGTCGATAGCGACGAAAGCTGGAATCTAAGCCCCGAGCTGCTAAAAAAGGCGATCGCAAATTCGCCTAAAAAGCCAAAAGCGCTCGTCGTCACGCATCTCTACGGTCAGGCGGCCAAGATGAAAGAGATCTGCGAGATTTGCGAACAAGAAAACATCGCCGTCGTCGAGGACGCGGCCGAGGCGCTGGGTGGATTTTTGAACGGCAAAGCGCTGGGCACGTTCGGGCGACTTGGCGCATATAGCTTTAACGGCAACAAAATCATAACCACAAGCGGTGGCGGCATGCTAGTGGGCGAGAAAGAGCTCGTCGAGAAGGCGAGATTTTATAGCACTCAAGCTAGAGAGCCGTTTTTGCACTACGAGCATAAAGACTACGGCTACAACTACCGCCTAAGCAACGTCCTAGGCGCGATCGGAACGGCGCAGATGGAGGTGCTCGAGCAGCGCGTGATAAAAAAACGCGAAATTTTTGAAAAGTACAAAAAAGAGCTTCCCGAGCTTGAGTTTATGCCAGAGATTGCAAATTCTCGCGGCAACCGTTGGCTAACGACCGCGCTATTTAAAGAAAAAGGCGCGCATATACGCGTTATAGACGCACTCGCTAAAGAAAACATAGAAAGCCGTCCGCTTTGGAAGCCGATGCATATGCAGCCGGTGTTTGAAGGGGCGCTAGCGTTCACGGACGGGACTAGCGAGGAGATGTTTGCGCGCGGTATCTGCCTGCCTAGCGGCACGGCGATGGGGGACGAGGAGTTTGCGCGAGTGGTAAAAATCGTAAAGGAAAATTTATAAATGTTTAAGGCGACGAAGCTAAAGCGGCTTGCGTTTTTTCTGGGCTTTGACGTCGCGATATTCGTCGCGTCGTTTTATCTGGCGTATTTGCTTAGATTTAGCGGCGTGCTGCCTGATTATTTTAGAGGCGGACTAGTTGCAGGCTGCGCTACGATGGTGGTTTTAAAGCTATTTTTCATGTGGCTTTTTAAAATTTACAAGGTGCCGTGGAGATTTTTTGGACTAAACGAAGCGAGGAAAATTTTCCTCGTTCATCTTTGCGCGATCGTTTGCTTTTGGATCGTTTATTTTGCGGCGCCTAGTCTTTTTAATCCGTTTCCGCGAAGCGTGATTTTTATCGACGCCGTTATCTCGTGCCTGCTAATCGGAAATTTAAGGATCGCCAAGCGTATGTTTTTAGACTTTTCTAAAAAGCCGCACACGGGCGAGCCTTGCGTAGTTATCGGCGCTACGTCAAAGGCGCTTCACGTTTTAAAAGGGCTTAGGCAGGGCTATATCGATCTATATGCCGTGGGCGTGGTAGACGGCAGGAGCGATCTAGTCGGCACTTACTGCGACGGATTTTTAGTGCAGCCAAAGAGCGAAATCGCAAATTTGATCAAAGAGTACAACGTAAAAACCGCTATCATCGCGCTAGCACTCGGTCAAGACGAGCTGGCGGAGCTTTTTGACGAGCTTACGGCTTACGGTATCCGCGATATCAAGATTTTTTCTATGTTTGGCACCGGCAAGGACGCGATCAAAGATATCTCGATCGAGGATCTGCTAGCTAGAAAGCCAAAAGACCTAGATAGCAGCGCGGTGGAGAAATTTTTAGGCGGTAAGGTCGTTTTGGTCACGGGAGCCGGCGGCAGTATCGGTAGCGAAATTTGCAAGCAGTGCCTTAAATTTGGCGTTAGCAAGCTAATTATGATCGATCATAGCGAGTTTAATCTCTATAAAATCGGCGAGATAACCCACAGCGACAAAACCGTGAGCAAGATGATAAATATCGTAAACGAGGATGATCTGCGCGCGGTATTTGAGGAGTTTAGGCCGCAGATCGCTATCCACGCCGCAGCCTATAAGCACGTGCCGCTTTGCGAAGCAAACCCGAAAGCAGCAATCGTAAATAACATAATCGGCACTAAAATTTTGATCGATTTATCTATCGAATACGGCGTTAGCAAGGTCGTGATGATATCCTCTGATAAGGCCGTGCGCCCGACGAATATCATGGGCGCGACTAAACGCGTGTGCGAACTTTATGCGTTAAACTCAAATTTGCCGGCTAAAACCGAGATCGTCGCGGTGCGCTTCGGTAACGTTCTGGGCTCAAGCGGCAGCGTAATACCGAAATTTAAAGAACAAATCGAAAATAATAAACCGCTAACAGTAACGCATCCTGACATCACGAGGTATTTTATGTTGGTTTCCGAGGCCTGTCAGCTCGTGCTTCAGGCTGCCTCGATCGCAAAAGGCGGCGAGCTTTTCGTACTTGATATGGGCGAGCCGATAAAGATCGCAGATCTAGCTAAAAAGATGCTGATTTTATCAAACAAAGAGCACCTTGGCGTCGAATTTGTCGGTCTTCGCCCGGGAGAGAAGCTTTACGAGGAGCTTTTAATAAACAAAGACGACGTAAAAACCGAGTTTCAGTCTATTTTCGTGACGCACTCGGGCGAATACGACGTGGCTAAACTAAACGAGCAAATCGAAAATTTGACGCACGCGGACGATGTCGCGGCGGCGCTCAAAGAGATCGTGCCAGAGTTTAATCACGCGCTAAATAAGGAATAAATTTGACGTTACAAGATATACAGAGGTTTTCGGAGTTAAGATACAAGGCTAGAGCCTATATATGCTATCTTTTTAGTAAAAATTTGCCAAACAGGCTGCCGGGGGTAAACGCCGAGTCGATAAAAAGCGGCTTTGATAAAATGGCGCACGAGATAGAGGGCTTTGACGCGTTTTACGTGCTTGACGCAAACGGCGTGCAAATAGGCGACGCCGTAAGCCTAAACGAAAAATACAAAGCCGGCGGCGGCGAAAACTGCAGCAATAAGTCTTATTATTACACTGCGGTGCGCGAAAAGCGCTGCGTACTAAGCGACCCGTATCCGTCCTCGCTCACGGGCGAGCTGTGCGTGACGGCGTCCACTCCGATATATGACGACAAAGGGGAGTTAAAATTCGTCGCGTGTATCGACGTTTCGCTCGAAAATATCCTGGCCATCGTCTCCCACGGCAAGCTAGAAAGCTACTTCGGCAAATTTCTAAAGGTCGTTTACGCCGCGTTTTCGGTCGCACTTTTTACCATAGCCTTGTTTTTGTTCGCCGACGCGCTCAAGGGGCTTTTGGCTAACGATCTTTTAAATATCGAAGTAGAAAAGATGTTTGAGCATACGATCGTGCTTACGCTGGCGCTTGCGATCTTTGATTTGGTTAAAGCGATATTTGAAGAAGAGGTGCTGGGTAAAAGTAAACGCGGCGAGGATATGGAAAACAAGACGATGATTAGATTTATTGGATCGATCATTATCGCGCTTGCGATCGAGGCGCTGATGCTCGTGTTTAAATTTGCCATCACGGCGCCAGATCACATCATAAACGCGATCTATCTCATCGGCGGCGTTGCGATGCTGATGGTTGCGCTTAGCGTCTATCTTTTTGCAACCAAGCAAAGGAGCTCGCATTGATCGGCATTATCGACTATGGAGCGGGAAATTTAAAGAGCGTTTTAAACGCGTTTGAGAGTTTAAATTTAAAGGCTCGGCTAGCGGTTCGCGGCGAGGAGCTGGGTAAATTTGACAAGATAATCTTGCCCGGCGTCGGGGCTTTTGGAGAAGCGATGCAAAAGCTAAAAGATAGAGATTTTATCCCCGCAATAAAAGAAGCCGTAGCCGGCGGAAAGCCGTTTTTAGGCATTTGTCTGGGTATGCAGCTACTTTTTGAGCAAAGCGAGGAGTTTGGCCTAAACGAGGGGCTTGGGCTCGTAAAAGGGCGAGTGGTTAAATTTGACCCGACTAAATTTGATACGCCGCTAAAGGTGCCTCACACGGGGTGGAATACCATAAAATTTACCAAGCAAACGCCGATAAATAAGGATCTGGCGGCTAGCGAGTATTTGTACTTCGTGCACTCTTATCATGTAGTTTGCGAGGACGATGCGGCGCTTGGCTTTAGCGAATACGGCTATAAATTCGTAAGCGCGGTGCGTAAAGATAATATTTTCGGCTTTCAGCCGCACCCCGAAAAGAGCCACGAAACGGGGCTAAAAATTTTACGAAATTTCGGAGAGATGTGATGGAAATTTTCCCTGCGATAGACTTAAAAGAGGGCAAGGCGGTTCGGCTTTTTAAAGGCGAAATGAGTAGCGCGAAAATCTACTCGGACGCTCCGTGGGAGCTAGCTAAAAGGTTTGGAGATATGGGCGCAAAGTGGCTTCACGTCGTCGATCTTGACGGAGCGTTTGCGGGCGAAGCGGTAAATCTAAAAACCGTAGAAAAGATCGCAAAAGCCGCAAATTTACAAATCCAAATCGGCGGCGGGATACGCGATGAGTCGCGAATAAAAAGCTACCTTGATAGCGGCATAACACGCGTTATCTTGGGCTCGGTAGCGTTAAAGGATCCGAATTTTACTAAAGAAATGGCGCAAAAATACCGCGTCGCCGTCGGCATAGACGCCAAAGACGGCTTCGTCGCCGTGCAGGGCTGGGCAGAGGTGTCGCAGATGAGGGCGACCGAGCTAGCGCGCAAATTTGCCGGAGCCGGAGTCGAAGCGATCATCTGCACCGACATCTCAAAAGACGGCACTCTTAGCGGCGTAAACGTTGAGTTTACCTCGCAGATCGCAAAAGCAGGCGGTATAAATACGATCGCGAGCGGCGGCGTAAAAGATATAGAGGATATCCGGGCGCTAAAGCGCGCGGGAGACGTTCACGGCGCGATCGTGGGCAAGGCGTACTACGAAGGGACGCTTGATCTAAAAGAGGCCTTTAAACTGGGCCGATAAATTTTTAAAGTAAATTTAAATATAAAATTTGCTAGAATTGGACATTTTTTAAAAAAGGATGCGATTGTGAAAATACTAGTAGTCGACGACAGCTCTACTATGAGAAGAATTATAAAAAACACCCTACAAAGGCTCGGACATCAAGAGATTTTAGAGGCCGAGCACGGAGTCGAAGCGTGGCAAATTTTGGGCCAACACAGCGATATAAACGTGCTTATCACCGACTGGAATATGCCTGAAATGAACGGCCTTGAGCTCGTAAAAAAGGTCCGCGCCGAGCAAAAATACGTCGATATGCCTATCATCATGGTAACGACCGAGGGTGGTAAAGCCGAAGTTATCACTGCGCTAAAAGCAGGCGTCAATAACTACATCGTAAAGCCGTTTACGCCGCAAGTTTTAAAAGAAAAACTTGAAGACGTTTTGGGCTAAAAGAGCGTAAATTTGAAAGATAAATTTTACGAGCTTGAAGTTCTTTGCTCGCAGGAGCTTCGCGAGCTTTTTGAAGATCTCGTTTTTTCTTTGGGCGTTACTTGCACGCAGGAGACTGACGGCGGGTTTATCATCCGAGACGAAGACGAGCTAGACGAAGTGGAATTTGGCCTACGAGAATACGCAAAATCTCTACAAGACGCGCTCGGCCGCGAGATCGAATTTAAGATAACAAAAAGCCAAAAAGAAAATAAAGACTGGCTAAACGAATACAAAAAAAACGTAAGACCGATAGAGATCGGTAAATTTTACATCCACCCAAGCTGGGAAGAGTCTAAAGACGGGTTTGAAAACATCATTATCGATCCCGCGCTTGCTTTTGGCTCGGGTCACCACGAGAGTACGAGCGCTTGTATAGAGTATCTGCAAAAATACGCCGCAAACGGCATGAGCGCGCTTGACGTGGGTTGCGGAAGCGGGATACTAAGCATCGCTCTAGCA
Source organism: Campylobacter massiliensis (assembly GCF_014253065.1). NCBI lineage: Bacteria > Pseudomonadati > Campylobacterota > Epsilonproteobacteria > Campylobacterales > Campylobacteraceae > Campylobacter > Campylobacter massiliensis. The sequence goes on along the minus strand of NZ_JACLZK010000002.1, from coordinate 745,455 downwards.
AAACTAGGCTGCGTCACGGATGCCTGCGATACTGACGAGCAAGCGGTGCAAAGCTCGCAAAAAAACGCCGAGTTAAACGGGGCTAAATTTAATCAAATTTGGACCGGTTCGGTGGCGAATTTGCATAAAAAATACGATGTCGTCGTCGCAAACATCATTGCCGACGTGATACTAATGCTAAAAAATGATCTGATAAATTTGCTAAAAGAGGGCTCGTATCTCGTTTTAGCAGGCGTTTTGGATAAATACGAAACGCGAATTTTAGAGGCTTTTTCGTCGCTCAAACTGGTAGAAAACCAAACCAAAAATGAGTGGAAAAGCTTCGTATTTCAAAAAGCGTAAAATAATTTAAGGAACATAATGGATAACAGAAAAAACGATGATAAAAATTTAAATAACGGCGGAAATAATTTTTTTAATAAAAATCCGATTTTGATTTTCGCCATTTTTGCTATCGTGATAGTGATAGCATTTCGCGGGCTCGGAGGCGGCGATATGGACGGCACGCTACTAGGACAGAGTGCGGCCGGCTCGAAAAGCACCTCATACTCCGAGATAAAAGAGATGATAAAAAACAAGCAAGTAGCGCAAGTAGGCATCTCCGAAACCTCGATAAAAGCCGTGGATAACGGCGGCAGAACATACTTTGCCAAAAGGGTCAACGATCCGACGCTAGTGCCGATTTTAGAGGAGCAAAAGATTCCTTACGGAGCGTATAGCGAGACGAACTGGTTTACCGAAATGCTCTTTTCGTGGATACTTCCTATTTTTATTTTCTTTGGAATTTGGATGTTTTTGGCAAGCCGTATGCAACGAAATATGGGCGGCGGTATCCTTGGAATGGGAAGCTCTAAAAAGCTAGTAAATTCGGAAAAACCGAAGGTTAAATTTGCCGACGTAGCGGGCGTACAGGAAGCAAAAGAAGAAGTTAAAGAGATTGTGGATTTTCTAAAGCATCCGGATAGATATATAAATTTGGGCGCCAAAATCCCAAAAGGTGTGCTTTTAGTTGGACCTCCGGGTACGGGTAAAACATTGCTTGCAAAGGCCGTTGCGGGCGAAGCGGACGTGCCGTTTTTCTCGGTTTCCGGTTCGAGCTTTATCGAGATGTTCGTCGGCGTGGGTGCTAGCCGCGTGAGAGATCTTTTTGAAAATGCAAAAAAAGAAGCGCCGGCGATCGTTTTCATAGATGAGATCGACGCTATCGGCAAAAGCCGCGCAGCTAGCGGAATGATCGGCGGAAACGACGAACGCGAGCAAACGCTAAATCAGCTTTTGGCCGAGATGGACGGCTTTAGCTCGGACGCGTCGCCGGTTATCGTACTTGCCGCGACGAACCGCCCCGAAGTGCTTGACGCCGCGCTTTTAAGGCCGGGTAGATTTGACAGGCAGGTGCTTGTCGATAAGCCTGATTTTAAAGGTAGGATCGAAATTTTACGCGTACATATAAAAGATATCAAGCTTGACCATAGCGTTAGTATCGAGGATATCGCGCGCATGACGGCGGGCCTTGCGGGAGCGGATCTAGCAAACATCATAAACGAAGCTGCGCTACTAGCGGGCAGAAAAGAAAAAGGCAAAGTCGAGCAGGCTGATTTGCTCGAGGCCGTTGAGAGAGCGATCGCTGGTCTTGAGAAAAAATCTCGCCGCATAAATCCGAAAGAAAAGCGTATCGTGGCCTATCACGAGAGTGGACACGCACTCGTAGCCGAAACCACCAAAGGCGCAAACAGAGTCACCAAGGTGTCGATCATACCGCGCGGCCTTGCGGCGTTGGGTTACACGCTTCATACGCCTGAAGAGAATAAATTTATGATGCAGCGCCACGAGTTGATGGCTGAAGTGGATGTGCTTTTAGCAGGACGCGCAGCTGAAGAGGTTTTTATAAAAGAGATTTCGACCGGTGCTGGCAACGACTTAGAGCGCGCGACCGATATACTTCGCTCGATGATCTCGATATACGGCATGAGCGATATCGCTGGACTCATGGTGCTTGAAAAGCGCCGCAGTACTTTCCTAGCCGGCGGTCAGGCCGATAGGGACTATAGCGACAAGACGGCGGAAAAAGTGGATGAATTTATTAAAACCACGCTTGACGAGCGCTATAAACACGTGCTTGAGACGCTAAGAACTTACGGCGACGCGATAGAAAAGATGGTTGAGGCGCTTTACGAAGAGGAAACTATCGAGGGTGCGAAGGTTAGAGAGATCATCGCAAACTATGAAAAAGAGCGCGGGATGCCTAGCAGGCTCGTAAATTTAGAAGAAAACAAAGAGGAACAAGCGTAAAGATATGCAAAACATCGGGCTAATCGCAAAACAGGGCTACAAATACGTTTTCGTTTTAGGGCTTTCGCTTTTGCTTGCGCTGGTTTTGGGCGTATGTCAAATTTTATTTTTCGCGCTTTTTGCGGTCTGCGTATTTTGGTTTAGAAACCCGGAGCGAGCTTTGGGTAGCGACGATGCGTACGCCGTGCTTAGCCCGATCGACGGTAAGATAAAAAGCATAGATAAAATTTACTATTTTGACACGCAGTGCGTAGCCATAACTATCCGCAAAGGCGTATTTGACGCGGGCGCGCTCAGAGCTCCTTGTGATATGGAGCTTTTAGAAGCTAAACAAAGGCATGGCCTGTTTTTGTGTAACGCCATGGAGGCTTCTAAAAATTTAAACGAGCGAGCATTGTTTGTATGTAAAAATTTAAATAATAAATTTGCGATCCGCGTCATCGTCGGACCTCTTAGTAAGGGTATTTCATTTGAAAATTTTAGCCGTCTAAAGACGGGCAGGAGATTTGGCTTTTTAAGTAGCGGCGAGGCGATTTTGATACTACCCGCAAATACGAGAATAAGCGTCAGCGTAGGCGAAAAGGTCGCGAGTGCGGGCATTTTAGGGTTTTTTAGCTACGAGGAAAAAGATGCAAGACAATCAGCATAAACTTCAGTTAATGTACATTTTGCCGAATTTATTCACGGCAGCTTCGGCGTTTTTGGGTATTATCAGTATTATCGCTTCCGTTCGCGGCTACATCGCGGTCAGCGCAGGACTAGTCGAGGAGGCTAACGGCTACTTTTTCAAAGCTATTATTTACATAGTTTTATCGCTATTTTTGGACGGACTTGACGGTCGCGTAGCGAGACTAACTAAAACCACATCAAAATTCGGCGTAGAATTCGACAGTCTTGCCGATGTGATAGCTTTCGGCGTCGCGCCGGCGATGCTTTTTTACTTTACGGTCGGGCATAGCTTTGGACGTTTGGGTTCGCTTGTCGCCGCGCTGTTCGTAGTTTTTGGCGCTATTAGACTTGCGCGGTTTAATGTAATGACCGGCACCTACGAGCCGTCCGTCTTTATCGGCCTTCCGATACCTACGGCCGCCATCGTTTCGGCATTTTGGGTCGGGTTAAGCTTAGAATACGACTTTACGAGGAGCGCCGAGTGGTTTTTGATGTTTTTGCAAATTTTGCTTTCAGTTTTGATGGTGAGCAATATCCGTTACCCTAGCTTCAAAAAAATCGATCTAAAAAAAGCTGATTTTCTTCGCATTTTAGTCGGTCTTACGGTTGTGTTTTCGGTCATCTATGTCTATCCGATCGAGGCCGTTACGGCTTTAATGAGCGTTTATGTTTCTTACGGTATAATTAGGTACATCTTTATGAGATGTAAAAACAAGAAAATCCAAAAGGAGAGCGAATGAACGGCAATGTCAAATTTAACGCATTTTTCTCTCTACTTCTGCTGCTGCGTTAAGCAGCGACTCTTTCACACCCTAATAATCAAAATTTAACCACACAAATAAAAACTCCAAAAGAAGGATAAAAAATGAACAATGATAAAATAATAATATTTGATACGACTTTACGAGACGGCGAGCAAAGCCCCGGTGCCTCGATGAATACCGAGGAGAAAATCCGCATCGCGCGACAGCTAGAGCGTCTAAACGTGGACGTTATGGAGGTCGGTTTTGCAGCAGCTAGTAGGGGCGATTTCGACGCGATACATCAGATCGCCAAGCAAGCCTCAAACGCCTCCATCTGTTCGCTCGCCCGCGCCGTAGACGGCGATATAAAGGCCGCCGGAGAAGCTATCGCGCCTGCTAAAAACAGACGCATCCACACCTTTATCGCTACAAGCCCGATCCATATGGAGTTTAAGCTAAAAATGGCCCCCGACGAAGTAATCAGGCGCGCCGTGAAAGCCGTGGAATACGCCAAAACGTTTTGCGACGACGTGGAGTTTAGCTGCGAGGATGCGTGCAGGAGCGAGATGGGTTTTCTAAAGGAAATTTGCGACGCCGCTATAAACGCCGGAGCAAAAACGATCAACATCCCAGACACCGTGGGGTATCTATATCCCGAGGAGATTACCGCTCGCATAGGAGAAATGGTTAAATTTATAAACGGTCGCGCAGTCGTCTCCGTGCATAATCATAACGACTTAGGCCTAGCTACGGCAAACTCGCTAGCCGCGATAAAAGCGGGCGCCAGGCAGGTTGAGTGCACGCTAAACGGCATCGGCGAGCGCGCTGGAAACGCGGCTCTTGAGGAGATCGTGATGGCGATAAAAACGCGCCAAGATATATTCTCGCCACTTTATACCGACATCGTTTGCAAGGAAATCTACCCTAGCTCGCGCCTATTATCCGGTATCATCGGTATCGAGCCGCAGCCGAACAAAGCCATCGTGGGTAAAAACGCCTTCGCTCACGAAAGCGGCATCCATCAAGACGGCGTGCTAAAGCACAAAGAGACCTACGAAATAATCAGTGCCGAGAGTATCGGGCTAGATAAAAACTCGCTGGTGCTTGGCAAACACTCGGGCCGCCACGCCTTTAAAGATAAACTAATCAGCCTTGGCTTTGAGCTTGAAGATAGCGCGTTAAACGAGGCGTTTGAGAAATTTAAGGCGCTTGCGGATAAGAAAAAAGAGATCTTTGACGACGATTTACGTGCGCTGGTTACGAGCGAGATTATCAAGATCCCTGAGGTTTTCGAGTTCTTGACGCTTACGCAAAGCAGCTGCAACAAAGGCCTAAGCAGCGCGGCGATCACGCTTCGTCACGCCGACGAGATCAAGAGCGATGCGGCGCTAGGCAACGGTACGGTGGACGCGATATTTAAGGTCATCGACCGCCTAAGCGGCATCCACGGCGTGCTCAAGGACTATAAGGTTAGCGCCGTTTCGCAGGGCAAGGACGCGCTGGCAAACGTCGTCGTTAAGGTCGAATTTGACGGCAAGACCATCATCGGACACGGACTTGATATCGACACGATGACGGCGAGCGCTAGAGCGTATATAGGCGCGCTAAATAGCTACGTAAAGATTGCCGCAACAAAGTAAAATTTGAGCGGTTTGACCGCGTCACTTAACAAATTTAAGGCTCGGATTCGGGTCTTAAATTTGTAAAATTAACCTTTAAATTCGGCTTGTTTTAAAACCAACAAAAATATAAAACTCAAATTTAAACCTCCTCGCATTTACCGCTGCGCCGTTAAGTTTTGCTATAATCAAGCCAAATTTTTCAAAGGAGAAAATATGAAAAAAATCGCGTTTTTGTTGATGATTATCGGGGCGTTTGCGTTTGCTAAAAGCGAGGAAGCGCCGCAAAAATCTACGCCAAAGCAGCTTGAGATGGTGCTGATCCTCGATAAATCGGGCTCCATGAGCGGGCTTGAGAGCGATACTATCGGCGGCTTTAACTCGATGATCGACAAGCAAAAAGAAGCGGGCGTGGACGCAAAGGTAACTACGGTACTCTTTGATACAAATTTCAGGACATTGCACGATAGAACAGATATCAAAAAGGTCGAGAAGTTAACGAACAAGGACTATGTCGCGGGCGGCAATACCGCTCTACTAGACGCGGTCGGCGATACGATAAATAAAATCTCAAAAGTCGAGGACATCTACGCTAAAAACAGAGCCGTGCTTTTCGTCATCATCACCGACGGGCAAGAAAACTCGAGCAAGGAGTACTCAAAGGCGCAGATCAAAAAAATGATAAGCGATAAGCAAGAAAAATACGACTGGGAATTTATATTTTTGGGAGCGAATATCGACGCTGTTAGCGAGGCGCAGAGTCTGGGCATAAAGGGTACAAACGCAGTGAAATACAAAAACAGCAGTGAGGGCGTGCAGAAAAACTTTGAGGCTGCGGCTGAGATGTCTAAAGACATGGCGATGGATAAAAAATCAAGCTCGAAGTGGCGCGAAAAGGTGCTTGAGGATAAGTAAAATTTGACTTGAGGCACGGCCTATTGCCGTGCTTTTGTAAATTTGCGGTTGTTTTTTTAAATAGCTAGTCATAGCGCAAAGCGTAGCAGGGCGATCAAATTTGACGAGGCGAGTTGTTTTTGCTTCTCGTCAAATTTAACAAAGCCGTTTCGCTTTGGCGCTATTATCTATAAAAATTATTCGGGCGACTTTGCGACGGATTTATCGCCTATCGCCCGCACAAAACTACTTTTTCAGCTTCTCGTAATCAATCATAAAATCAACGAATTTACTTTTAAAATTCGGATCTTTTATTAGTCCGTATTGTATCGTTGCGGCTTCGATATTATCGATCTCTTGGTATAGGTGCCCGAGCGCCACGCGGCTTTCCATCGCGTTTGGATCGGTGAGCTTGGATAGCTCCAAAAGCGCGGTTGCGTTTTGCGGGTGATTTGAGCCGATGGCGGCTACGGCTGCTAGAAATAGCGTGCCAGCGTCGTTTATCTTAAACTCGTCGATTATGCGGTTGTAGATCTGATAGCTTTCCTCGAAATCGTTCGTAAAAATGTCGATATAAGCTAGCGTCTGGAGCAAGTCGGCGTTATTGGCGCCTTGTTTTAGTAGCGCTTTTAACTTCTGGCGTTCGTAGTTTAGTAGGCCCGAGATTTGCAAAAGCTTGATGTATTGCTCTTTGATGATGTTTGCGCCGTGATAAAACGCCGCGTCGTTTAGCCGCTTGTCGTGGAAGTAAATTTGAATCTGCTCGACGTATTTTTTGATGCCTTCATCCTTGTAGTTTGCGATAAAATCAAGGATGTTCGCTACGATATCTTCAGGTAGCTTGGTCTTTAAAATTTGCGTCTTTTTAGCAAACTCGCCGCCCTTGTCGGTCATCTTTGCGATTATCGCGTCAAAGGCTAAATTTAGCGCGGTCTCTTCCTTATCTTCTTCTAGCCAGCGCATTAAAGCGCCGCTATTATTTGCTATGAGAGCCATCAGAGCCTGGCTAACGGGCGCGTCTTTTGAGCTTGAGTCGTGGTCGAGATTTTCTGAAATTTCTTGTAGTAGTTTGGTATTATCCACTGCGTTTATGTCGTTTGCGATAGCGCCCAGCACGCCTGCTAGGTGGTTCGTCGGGTCTAGGTGATAGCTCGTGATAAAGTGCTTTGCCGCCATGCTAAAGTTGCCTAGCTGAGCGTAGCTAAGCGCTAGGTCGTAGTGTAAAACCGAGTGCTCGGGATAGAGCGAGATGAGCGAGGCGAACTGCGCGTTGGCCTGCTTTAGCTTGTAATTTAGGGCGTTTGCGATGGCTGATGAGAGCTCTAAATTTACCTTTGAGAGCGCGCCGCTAGCGTTTAGGTAGTTGCCCGCTGCGCTTGCGTCGTCCAAAAACAGGCTCACGCCGCCTTTTCTTATATAGTTTATCGTTTGACCCGGATCAAAAACCTTGTAAGGCGCGAAGTAAAACAGCGTCTCATAGCGTTTGGTTTTATCGAAAAACAGGTCGTTTCTAAAGTGCGCCTGAGCCAAATTTACGTCGAAAAGCTCGGGTTTTAGGATCGTTTTTATCGGAAAGTTCGCGTTTAAAAATAACGGATCCTCGTGAAATACGGCTTTTAGCTCGTCGGTCGCAGCCTCAAATTTGCCGTCTTTTAGGTTTATGATGGCTATCATTGCGTTGATTTTATTTGAGTCGCCGTCTCTTTTTAGCGCTAAATTTAGCCTATTTCTAGCTCTTTCATACTGGCCGAGCCTCGCGTAAAGCATGCCAAGCGCAAGATCTGCGTTAAACTCTTTTTGCGCTTCGAGCTTTTTTATCGCTTCGGCATCGTCGCCGATAAAGCTTAAAATTTTAGCCGCGAGGTAGTCGTAGCGGTCTTTGTAGTAGCCGTTTTCTGCGTGCGAGAGAGCCGCTAGAGCCTCGACGTACTGGCCTTTATAGTAGTTTATGAGCGCGTAGTAGTAGTTGTATAGCGGGGTGCCGGCTTCTTTATACAAAAATGAGTTTGCGAGATTTATATAGTAGTCGAAATTTTGCTGGTTTTTTAGCTCCAGCGAGCTAACTGCGGCGTTTATGGCGCTAACGGCGACGTTTTCGTCGTTTGCGATCGCTTTTTTAAAGCTCTCTAACGCGTCTTCGAATTTACCTTGCCTCATCTGCGAGACGCCCAGATTGTAGTTTGAGAGGCTTTGATTGTAGACGGCGATGTTTTCGTAGATTTTCAGCGCTTCAAATTTATTGCCCTTTTCGTATAGCAAATTTGCCTTAGCGATCATGTCGTCGATCTTTGAGCTGCCGAATTTTTGCGACTCGTAGTGCTCCTCGATATCTTTTACGATCTGTTTTTCGTCTATCGGCGGCTTTTTCTCGCCTCTAAAAACGAAAAACAAAACTACGGCTAGGATGATGACGCCCGCGCCCGCTCCGCCGAAGATAAAAAGCTTTTTCTTGCTTTTTTTGGCCTCTTCTTGCTCGTCTACGGGCTGTTCGATGGCTACGGGCTCTAGTTCGTCAAGCGAGACCAGACCGTCGCCGTCGCCGTCTTCTTGCTCATCTAGCGATTCTGTTTCTTCGTCTTGATCAAAATCGGCCTCCTCGAGGATTACTACGTTTTCGTCGTCGTTTTTCGCCACTAAATATACCTTTTAAGAACTTCCGGGATCTCTATGCTGCCGTCTGCTTTTTGGTAGTTTTCCATTATCGCTATGAGCGTTCTGCCTACGGCTAGGCTCGAGCCGTTTAGGGTGTTTACCAGGGCGTTTTTCTTGCCGTCTTTGTAGCGGATTTTAGCTCTGCGAGCTTGGAAGTCGCGGGTATTTGATACCGAGCTTATCTCGCGGTATTTGTTTTGTCCCGGTAGCCAGACCTCGAGATCTATCGTCTTTGCCGCGCTAAAGCCCAGATCTCCGCTACAAAGCAACATATGGCGGTGCGGCAGCCCAAGGCTCGTTAGCAAGTCGCTGGCGCACGCCACCATCTCGTCTAGCATCCGCGCGCTTTGCTCGGGAGTCGTGATAGCTACGAGCTCGACCTTTTCAAACTGATGTTGGCGTATCATGCCGCGCGTGTCTCGTCCGGCGGAGCCTGCTTCTTTGCGGAAGCACGCCGAGTAGCAAGTCATCTTTATCGGCAAGCTCTCTACGGGCAAAATTTCGTCGTTGTAAAGATTCGTCACCGGCACTTCGCTAGTAGGGATCAGATACAAATCCTCGCCCTGAGCCTTGTATAGATCGTCTTCAAATTTAGGCAGCTGTCCGGTGCCGTAAAGCGTGTTTGCGTTTACCAAAAACGGTACGTTAACTAGCTCGAAGCCGCGCGCGTTGTTAAAGTCGATCATATAGTTAACTAGGGCTCTTGACAGGCGCGCTCCCATGCCTTTTAGCACGCAAAAGCGCGAGCCTGAAAGCTTAACTCCGCGCTCGAAATCAAGCCAGCCTAAGCTCTCGCCAAGCTCATAGTGCTCCTTCGGCGCGAAGTCAAATTTAGTCGGCTCCAGTACCGTTTTTACGCAGACGTTATCGTCCTCATCGGCGCCAAACGGCACGTCGTCGTCGGTGATATTAGGCACGCAGCTTGCGATGTTTTCTAGCTTTTCCTCGTATGCGCGCACGATATCGGCGGCGTCGCCCATCGCGGCTTTGTTTAAATTTAGCTCGTTTTTTAGCTCGTCGGTGTTCTCGCCGTTTCTGGCCTTTATGCCCAGCTCCTTGCTCTTGGCGTTTTGGATCGCTTGGAAATTTTCTAGCGCTTGACGCTTTGCTTTTAGCTCGTTAAACGTCGTCAAAAGCTCGTTTAAAACCTCTGGCTTTACGTTTTTTCCTTGCAATTTTTTTACGAACTCGTCATAGCGAGTGTCGAGTAGTTTTAAATTTATCATATCCTCTCCTTAAACCATAAACATAACTTTAGCAAGTATCACGACGACTGCGGCCGCCGCAAATGCAAACGGATGAATGTTGCCTAGCGGGCTAGGGCGCTTTAGTATAAATTTGCACGTGAGATTGGTTGCTACGGCCGCAAATATCAGCATCGCCAAAACAACCTTTATCATCAAAGCGGTTTGTAAATTTGACGCGAAATATCCGCCTGCTTTCGAGCCGACCCAGCTGCTCATCATCATGCCGCCGGTTAAAATCAAAATCAGCACGCAAAGCGGCATGATCTTTATCGCGACGCTTGTGATAGCCTGCTGCGCTTTTTGCGCTATTTCGGCGGGCAGTTTCTTTTTGGCTCTTGAAAAAATAATCACGTCGAAAAATAAAAATCCGACGAAAATGATAGCACAGATCAGATGAATAAGATGCGCGTAAGGGTAGATTGCTTGCACTTTTTTCCTTTAAATTTATTTATAGATGCCGGTTGCGGCGCGTATTTTTTCCATTATCGGCGCTGCGACAGCTCGCGCTCTTTTGGCGCCTTCGTTTAAAATTTCATCCACTTCGCCAGCGTGATTTAGATAATAATCAAATTTCTCTCTCGCGTCCGCAAAATAGTCCCAAACCAGCTCGTTTAGATACATCTTGAAGTGTCCGTGTCCTTCGCCGCCTCGCTCGTACCGCGCTTGCAGTGCCTTTTGTCCGTCCTCGTCTAGGAATAATTTAGCAATATTATAGACGTTGCAGTTTTGCCATTGCTTTGGCGCTTCAAGCGGCTCCGAGGTCGTCACGATGCTTGAAATTTGCTTTTTTAGCTCTTTGGCGCCGGCGAAAATATCTATCGTGTTGCCGTAGCTTTTGCTCATTTTTGCGCCGTCTGTGCCGGGCACCGTAGCGACGTTTTCATCGACTTTGTACTCTGGCAGGACGAAGATGTCGCCGTGCTCGTTGTTAAATTTGATCGCGATGTCGCGCGCGATCTCGACGTGCTGGATCTGATCCTTGCCCACTGGCACGACCTGCGCGCCGTATAGCAGGATATCGGCCGCCATCAAAACCGGGTAGCTAAAAAGTCCGTGATGCGAGGTTAAGCCCTTTGCGACCTTGTCCTTGTAGCTGTGTGCGCGCTCGAGCAGGCCCATAGGCGTGTATTGGCTCAGTATCCAGTAGAGTTCTAAAACCTCTTTGACGTCGCTTTGTACCCAAAATACGCTCTTTTGCGGATCGATACCCAGCGACAAAAACGCGCTTGCCGCCTCATATGTGTTTTGTTTTAGCTTCCCCGCGTCGGCGACCGAGGTCATGGCGTGATAGTTTGCGATAAACATAAACATCTCGTTTTGCCCCTGCGCCTCAACCATTTGTTTGATGGAGGCGAAGTAGTTGCCTAGGTGTAGTTTGCCGCTTGGTTGCAAACCTGTTAGTACTCTCAAATTTTATCCTTTTTGCGGCTTATCTTTTTCCGCTTTACTTTGTTAGATTTTGCTTCGCTTCACTGCGACGCACGACAAGTGCGCCTCATTCGCAAAGCAAAATCTGCCGCGTCTAGCGAAAAAATATCGCGCCTTATTTTTGTTTTTATAAAATTTGCACGGCTATTTGACAATATTGCCGCTTATTAAATTTTACAATCTGCAAATTTAAAATTTTTTATCTGTCTTTTTTTGCGCTAAATTTTGCAATTCGTCAAATTTAGACTCGAATTTTTAACTTGCTTAAAAATTCGACGTTTGCCGCTCAAATTTTAGCGATACGAACCGCGCCGAATTTTCACGCCGATACGTTCAAACGCTTTCGCATTAAATTTAAACCGCTCAAATTTAAAAATAGAAATTTAAAGCCGCGAATTTTAAAATTTACGCTCAAATTTCAACCCAAATTTTACTTAATCCTTTTTTCTAAAATCTCTTTCGCGACTTGCTCTAGCCCTTTGCCTTCGACGTCGATTATGAGATCGGCGACGCTTTTATACATCTTTTTTCTCTCGTCAAAAAGTTTTTTAGCCGCGTTTAGATCGCGCAAAAGCGGGCGTTTGGCGTAGTGCATCTGCGCTTCGCCGCTCTCGTCTATGCGCTTTAAAATCGCCTCGAAACTTGATTTTAGATAGATGATTTTTCCGATTTTTTTAAGACCTTTAACCTTTGCAAAGCCTCCGCCAGCCGCGATCACCGAGGACTTTACGTTTTTGGCCAGCTTTTTAGCGAGTTTTGCCTCGCACTTTCTAAAATATCCCTCGCCCTTAGTCTCGAAAATTTCTCGGACTTTTAAATTTTGCTCGCTTTCGATCAGCTCGTCGGTGTCTAAAAACAGCTTGCCCGTTTTTTTTGCGATATGTCTTGCTACCGTGCCTTTGCCAACGCCCATAAAGCCGATGAAAACTAAATTTTTACTCACTTTTTTCCTCGTTTTCCTCGTCTGAGCCGCTGCGATTTTTCGGGATCAGCACGATCGGTGTGCCCGATAGTTCGAATTTCTCGCGCAGTTTGTTTGTTAGGTAGCGTTTGTAGCTAAAGTGCAGGGCGCGCGGACGGTTCATCACGAGCGCGATCTTAGGCGGCGCGAAACCAAACTGCACCGCGTAGTAAATTTTCACGCTTTTGCCCTTTTCGCGCGGTATCGGGTGCGCTTTTACCGCCTCTTCGATAGCTTCGTTTAGCCTTGCGGTTTGGATTTTTTGCGTGTAGTTTTTGTAAACTTCTAAAATCAGCGGGTAAATTTTATGCACCCTTTTGCCGCCCAGAGCCGAAACGCTGATGATCGGCGCGTAGGCTAGAAATTTAAATTTATCCCTGATCTCGCGGCTAAATTTATCAAAATCTTCCTCGCTTTTGTCCCATTTGTTTAGCACGATTATGACGCCGAGCTCAAATTTAGCCGCAAGGCCCGCGATACGCTCGTCAAGCTCGGTTAGCGGTTCGGAGCTATCAAGCACCAAAAGCGCGATGTCGGCGAGCTCGAGCGCGGACTCGGTGCGGTTTAGCGCGTATCTTTCGATACCTTCTATCTTGCCGCGTTTTCTGATGCCCGCGGTATCGACGAACTCAAAAATCCTATCCTCATAGACGAAAGTCTCGTTTACCGGATCTATCGTCGTGCCGGCTATGTCGCTCACGACCGCGCGGGACTCCTTTACGAGCGCGTTTAGTAGCGAGCTTTTGCCGACGTTTACGCGTCCGATGATGCCTACTTGGATATTTTTGCGTTCATAATCCTCGCGAGCCGATATCTCTTTGATTACCTCGCCGTCGTCGCCGAAATTTTCTAAAAACTCATCCAAATCCTCGCCTACGTCGGGGCGGATCTCGTCTTTTAGCTGCTTGTAGATCCAGTCTGCTAGCTCGTCGATGCCCGCGTTGTGGCTTACCGAGATAGCAAAGCTCGTTTTTGCGCCGAAATTTGCAAACTCGTAGCTTCGTAGCTCGTCTTTTTTGCTATCGACTTTATTGATTACGAGCGCGGTCGGTAAATTTAGCTTTAAAAGCGCGTAGTATAGGGCTTTATCCTCGTCGCTAGGCATCATTTTGCCATCGACCATAAAGATTATGGCGTCCGAGCTTCTAGCTTCGGCTAGGGTTTTTGCCTTGACGTTTTTAAAGAGCTCGCTACTGTCGTCCAGTCCGCCGCTATCGATCAAAACGCAGCTTCTGTCATAAATTTCTATAATCGTTTTATTTGTATCTCGCGTCGTACCGCTAACGTCGCTGGTGATAGCTATACGTCTGCCGGCTAGGCGGTTAAAGAGCGAGCTTTTGCCGACGTTTGGCTTGCCGACTAAAATTATCTTTTGCAAAATTTTCCCTTAAAAATCCCGTTAAATTTACGGCGAAGTTCGCCGCGTTAAATCCCAATTATACAAATTTTTTGCTTACATTGTTTATAAATTTAAGCCGTTTTGCATTACAATACGCCTAAATTTAAAGGAAAAATTTTGTTTCGTAGATACGTTTTGCACCATTTGGGCGCTTATTATATGATCATCGCGTGTATGTTTTTTGCCGCCGTCGGAGGCTTTGCGAAGGTTTTGAGCGAGCAGATGCCCAGTATCGAGGTCGTATTTTTTAGAAATGCCGTCGGTCTTGCTATCGTGCTTTATGCGATTTACAAAAGGCCGCCGACGCGCCAAAAAGGCGGGCAGCTTTTTGTGCTTATGTTTCGCGGATTTATCGGTACGATCGCACTTTTTGCTCTTTTTTACAACATTGCTCACATAAATTTAGGCGCGGCTTATACTTTTCAAAAAACCAGCCCGATTTTCACAGCGATTTTTGCGGCGATTTTCTTAAAAGAAGCGCTTAGCAAAAAGGGCTGGGGCGCGATATTTCTGGGCTTTATCGGCATACTTTTTATCATCCAGCCAAATTTAGGCATCAGCAAAACCGACTGGCTGGGGCTTAGCAGCGGCGTTGGAGCGGCGCTTGCGATGCTTAGCGTCAGAACTCTGCGCAAAAGCTACGACACGAGCGTCATCGTGCTTAGCTTTATGGCGTGGGGAACGGCTTTGCCGATGCTTTTGATGGGCGTTGCGGAGTGGGTCAAATTTGAGCCTCTAGATTTCTTGCTTTCGCCGTTTGTGGCGCCGAATTTTAAAGGCGTAATCCTAATCGTGCTAATGGGGCTCGCGGGCTATTTTTTCCAGTTTTATATGACGAAGGCGTATGCGGCAAGCAAAAAGGCGGGCTCGGTCGCCGCGATAAGCTATATGGATGTTGTATTTTCGCTAGTAGTGGGCTTTTTTATGGGCGATACGCTACCTAATGCGGCGGCGTTTTTTGGTATAATGCTGGTCGTTATCAGCGGAATAATCGTAGCAAGGGAGAGATGATGATACTAATAGCAGGGCCTTGCGTCATCGAGAGCGAACAGCTCGTTTTCGAGGTGGCAAAAAGGCTAGTTAAATTTAACGAAGATAAGCGGATAGATTTTTATTTCAAATCAAGCTTTGACAAGGCAAATCGCACGAGTATAAGCTCGTTTCGCGGGCCTGGACTTGAAAAAGGGTGCCAAATTTTAGCCAAGGTAAAAAAGGAATTTGGTTTTAAAATTTTAACCGATATCCACGAGAGCTATCAGGCTGCACCCGTAGGCGAAGTGGCCGACGTGCTGCAAATCCCGGCGTTTTTGTGCCGCCAGACCGATTTACTCGTGGCTGCTGCCAAAACAAAAGCCGTGGTAAATATCAAAAAAGGGCAGTTTTTAGCCGCCTCTGCGATGAAGCACTCGGTCAAAAAAGTGCTAGAAACGCGCGGCGTAAATGGCGACGGATACGAGGTCGCTAAACAAAACGGCGTGTGGCTAACGGAGCGAGGCAGCACATTTGGCTACGGAAATTTAGTCGTAGATATGCGAAATTTGGTGCTGATGAGGGAATTTGCGCCGGTGATTTTCGACGCTACTCACAGCGTGCAGATGCCAAGCGCTCTTGGCGAAAAAAGCGGCGGAGATGCGAAATTCGTGCCGTATCTAGCGCGAGCTGCGGCAGCTGCGGGCGTGGATGGATTTTTCTATGAGACGCACGTAAATCCTTGCGAAGCGCTTTGCGACGGACCGAATATGCTAAATTTGGACGAACTAGACGCGAATATCGCTCAAATTTTTAAGATAAAAGACGCCCTGGGCGATGCAAACTAAGGGCTTTTTGTGGGTGCTGGGCGGTGCGGTGGCCGAGTGCGGCTGGGCGTACGGACTAAAACACGCCTCAAGCGCGCCGGAGATCGCGCTCACTGCGATGCTCGTTTGCGTTAGTTTTACGTCCTTTATAATGGCGATGAAATACTTGCCCATTAGTATCACATACACCGTGTTTGTGGGGCTTGGGGCGTTTTTCGTCGTGATCGCCGAGATCGTGAGCGAATTTCGCGCGAGTGGCCAGACGCCAGATCTCTTGCGACTATTTTTTATAGCGACGCTGATCGCGGGCGTGTTGGGGTTAAAAAGGCTAAAATCTTGACGCACGTCTTAGCTCTTTTGGTGGCAGGGTGTTGCGAGGTCTCGGGCGTATTTTTTCTAACCAAATTTCAAAAAAGCTTCGGCGTGAAAAAAGCGGCAAATTTTTTGATCTTGGTCGCAAATTTTGCCATTTCGCTCTGGCTTTTGAGCTACGCGATGCAGGCTATGCCGATGTCGGTGGCGTACGCGATCTGGACGGGTATCGGAGCGGTCGGGGCCGTGGGTGTCGGGATAGTGTTTGATAATGAAAAAATGAGTGCGCAAAAGGCGTTTTATCTATCGCTAATAACGCTAAGCGCGGTAATGTTAAAAATAATCTAAAGGGCAAATTTGGAGGTAGTAGAGCAGGTCACGTCGAGAGATGAGACCATCGTAAAAACGGGCCTCATAGGCATAGCGGCAAATGCCATTTTAGCGGCTATAAAGGCTGTAGTGGGCTTTGCTAGCGGCTCGATCGCTATCATTTTAGACGCGGTAAATAACCTAAGCGACGCGCTCTCGTCGGTCATTACCATTGTCGGCATAAAAATAGCCGGAAAAAGCCCTGACAAGGAGCATCCATTTGGCTACGGCAGAGTAGAGTATCTAACGGCTATCGTTATAGGCGTGATCATACTTTATACGGGCGGCACCTCCGTGGTCGAGTCAGCTAAAAAGATCATCTCGCCAAGCACCCCAAACTACGATACTATCTCGCTTGTTTTGATCGCCGTTTTGATTGCGGTCAAATTTGCGCTTGGGCTTTACACGCAAAGGGTCGGACAAAGGGTAAATTCCGACTCGCTCATAGCAAGCGGAGTGGACGCGAAATTTGACGCTCTCATCTCGCTTGGTACGCTTTTGGCGGCTTTGGTCTTTGTATTTTTTGGCGTTAGCCTTGAGGCGTATCTTGGCGTGATCATATCACTACTTCTTATCAAGGCGGCACTTGAAATTTTACGTGACGCTATAGATAAAATTTTAGGCGCGAGGATGCCTAACAGCGACAGCTCGCAAATTTATGAGTGTATAGGCTCGTTTGACGCCGTGCTTGGGGCGTATGATCTTATATTTAACGACTACGGCCCAGACAAGAAGCTAGGCAGCGTGCATATAGAGGTGGCGCACGATATGAACGCCGCTCAGATAGACGCGCTTACTAGGCGCATACAAAATGAAATTTTTGCGAAATTTAACATTGTTTTAGATACCATTGGCATCTATGCATTTAACAAAGAGGATAACGCAACAAGGCTAAACGTCGAAAAGATAGTTTTTGGGCATAAATTTATCAAGCAAATGCATGGATTTTACATAAATAAAGAGACAAATACGATCACGTTTGATATCGTCATAGACTTTAACGCGCCAGATAGCTCGGCACTCTACCGCGAAATTTTATCGCAAGTAAGCAGCGCCTACCCTAGCTACAAGGTCATCATCACGCGTGACACGGACTACAACGGATAGAAATTAAAGGAGCAGACATGAAAATAATCGAAGGAAATTTGGCTTTAAAAGGCGGCGAAAAGATCGCTATAGTGGGCGCGAGATTTAACCACATCATCACCGATAGGTTGGTAGAGGGCGCGAGGGATGCGTTTTTACGTCACGGCGGGGATGAGGCGAATTTGAGCCTCATTTTGGTGCCGGGCGCGTTTGAGATACCGATGGCGCTTGAAAAGGCGCTAGCTAGCGGTAAATTTGACGCCGTTTGCTGCGTGGGAGCGGTGATCCGCGGCTCTACGCCTCACTTTGACTACGTTAGCGCCGAGACTACCAAGGGAATCGCAAACGTCACGCTAAAATACGGCAAACCGGTGACCTTTGGCGTGCTAACGGTTGATAGCATCGAGCAAGCCATCGAGAGAGCGGGCTCAAAAGCCGGAAACAAGGGCTTTGAAGCGATGACTGGCGTGATCGAGATGCTAAGCTTATATAAAAATTTGGAGGCGTAAAATGGCAACTCGTCATCAGGTCAGGCAGGCCGTCGTTTCGCTGCTCTACGCGCGCGAAATGGGCAGCTGTAGCGAGGAGTTCGTCGAGGAATTTTTAGAAGAAAAAAAGATCCGAAACGATCAGCGAAGCCTTGCGCTATCGCTTTTTCACGGCATTTTGGAGCATGCAGAGGGGCTTGACGCGCTACTAAACGCACGCCTAAAAGAGTGGAAGATAAACGAGATCGGCAGCATCGAGCGCGCCGTGCTACGGCTGGGGGCGTACGAGATGAAATTTACCCCGACCGACAAGGCCGTCATCATAAACGAGGGCATCGAGCTTGGCAAGGAGCTGGGCGGAGACTCGGCGCCGAAATTTATAAACGGCGTGCTAGACGCGCTAAAGGCAGATCTGTGAAGCTCTGCGTCGCGCTTGATATGAGCTCGAAGCAGCAGTGTTTGCAGCTGGCGGACCGGCTTGCGGACTTTTCGGATAAAATTTGGCTCAAAGTTGGGCTACGAGCTTATTTGCGCGACGGAGCAGGCTTTATCGAGGAGCTAAAAAGGCTCGGAAATTTTAAAATTTTTCTCGATCTAAAGCTCTACGACATCCCAAACACGATGGCAGACGCCGCCGAGGAGATCGCAAAGCTTGGCGTAGATATGATAAACGTGCACGCAAGTAGCGGCAAGCGCGCGATGGCTACGGTAATGCAGCGACTGGACGGGCTCGGTTCGCGCCCGCTGGTGCTTGCGGTTTCGGCGCTAACGAGCTTTGACGAGGCCGAGTTTAGCGCGGTTTACGAGCAAAATTTAAGCGATGCCGTGCGCAAATTTAGCGTGATGAGCTATGAAGCGGGGCTTGACGGCATGGTCTGCTCGGCATTTGAGAGCCGCCTGATAAAGGACGCAACGAGCGCAAATTTTATTACGCTCTGCCCGGGCGTACGGCCGTTTGGCGAGAGTGTGGCAGATCAAAAGCGAGTGGCGGATCTGGGCGTCGCACGCGAAGCGAGGGCTGATTTTATCGTAGTCGGTCGCCCGATCTATCAGGCGCAAAACCCACGCGAAATTTGCGAGCGGATTTTGGGTCAAATTTAACTCTCGAGCTTACGTAAAATTTGGTGAAAATCATTTTAAGCATGTTTTTTGCGCGAAAGAAATTTTAATTAAATCATCGCAAAAGCGCGACTTGGACGGTGACTTCGCGCAGCAGCGAGATAAAATTTAGCGAGCTTCGTAGCACGCGAATGAAATTTGAAATTTCACTCAAAGCGGCGAGTTTGGCGGAGTTTAAACGAAAATTGAGGTAAATTTGAGCGATTTTAAAAAAATTCCCTATGTCGGCGAGGCGACCGAGGCGGATCTGATGGCGCTAGGCTACACTGACATCGCTTCGCTAAAGGGCGCGGATGCGGACGAGATGTTTGAACGCACAAAGGCGCTCGGACGCGGCAGCGACAGGTGCATCCTCTACGTTTACCGCATGGTTTGCTATTACGCCAGCACGCCCCGTCCCGACAAAGCCAAGCTGAAATGGTGGCTTTGGAAGGATTAAATTTACGAATTTGACCCGCGGTGAGTCGTTTAAATTTGAGTAGTTTTGCGCGGCTATTTTTCTGCGGGAGAGCGGCAGGCTCGAAAACGCAAATTTAAGCAAGATATCAGCGGTATTTAATTATAATGCGGTTTCTTTTTTGTGGACAGATGGGTGAGTGGCCGAAACCACACCCCTGCTAAGGGTGCAGCTTCTAACCGGGGCTCGAGGGTTCAAATCCCTCTCTGTCCGCCACCGCATATGTAATTTTTTTCACAAACTACGTATCTATCGATATCTTAATCCAAGTTAACTATAAATTTATTGTTCTGAAAATTGGACACTTTTTATTTATTACAGAAAATTTGGTATTTTGTTCCAGAAAATCTTCGAGACATAAGGTCAGATATGCTTTCTAAGCTGATCACGAAAATTTCAAAGAGACCAAATTTCTATTATTTTGATACAGCCATAAAAGACGGTAAAAAAACTACTATTAAGTATTGCCTTTTTACTAGCGACGAAAATGAGGCTCGCATGCTTGCAGAGAAAATAAAGTCTGAAGTAAATTTGGTGCTAATGCAAAGAGTTGTTAAAAAGCCGACCTCTCTAGCTTTATTAATAAAAAACCAAAGAAGATCAAAAGAAGATATCGACTCTTTCATAAAGACTAACAAACTATTTTTAGACATTCAAGAATATAAAAGTCTTTTTCAGTCTACTGTAGCTAAATTTTATAATGTAAGTTTGTATTCGGAACAAAATGAATCTACTTTAGAAATTTGCCCTATTGTACAAAAAGATACACAAAATCTTAAACAGCATACAACATTTGAACAAATAGCCAAACGCTATGTGAAAAACGAATGTGAAAAATTAAAATCAAGCAATAAAACAAAAGGTTACTATATTAAAACAGGCAAAATTTTAGATGAGTTCTTGAAAAATAAGCATATATCAAATGTTACTTATAGCGATGCCGAGAGTTTTCAAATTAACTTGCTGAATGCCCAAAAACTCCATAAAAAAACCGTAAATAATTATATATCTTACTCTAAAAGGCTATTTGATTATGCTATAAAAATTAACGAAACAACCAGTAACCCTTTTAAAACCTTAACTTCATTCAAGATTTCACTCGAAGA
This sequence comes from Campylobacter massiliensis, assembly GCF_014253065.1. Taxonomy (NCBI): domain Bacteria; kingdom Pseudomonadati; phylum Campylobacterota; class Epsilonproteobacteria; order Campylobacterales; family Campylobacteraceae; genus Campylobacter; species Campylobacter massiliensis. The sequence continues at coordinate 724,821 of NZ_JACLZK010000002.1, read as the reverse complement.
AAAATCTCCAAAAGACAACTTTACTATGGATGAGCTTAAGCTAGTGCTTAATACCAACAGGCTTGATTTGCGAGACTATATGATGTTTGCTCTATATACTGGCCTACGATTAAATGAAATTTGGCAGCTTGATAGTTCAAGTATAGGCGAGCAAGAAGGCATTAAATTTATCAACGTAAAGACTGCTAAACAAAAAGGAGGCGCCGTTAAGTATAGGCAAATACCGGTTCACCGGGATATATTATATCTTAGTGATATGAGATGGCTAGAGGAAATAAAGATGGGCAAGAATAGCTGTGACTATTTTAGCAAGCGACTAAATAAGCATATTCACAAAATCATACCTGAAGCAAACGTATCGTTTCATCGTTTGAGAGGAAATTTTGCAAAAGCCATAAAGGATTATTGTTTGGAGAATGGAATTGCCGATATCACATCCATACTTTTAGGGCATTCTGCTGACCTGGCCACTGATACTTATGCAAAAGGCATATCACTCAAAGCTAAACAAAAAGCCATGGGAGGTTTGGATATATTCAAGTTTTTAAAAGAGTAAAAGGATACTAAAAAGCCTATTTGACGATATTCAAAAGCTCTTGAAAGATAGCCTATAAATTTTCACTTATATTTCAAAAAAAGGATAATAAGTGAAATTAGATGTAAGGAAGCTATTTGATGTAAGTAGATACGAAGAGCTTGACCATGATGCCATCAGGGAGTACTATATGTATGAGCCTAAAAAGTTGCATGAAGATATAAAAAGTTGTTTTAAACAAATCAGTAGGATTAAGGGGGCTCCTAGAGAAAAATGGTTTAAGGCCTCAGGGGTGCTTATAAGTAAATACTGTGAAAATATTTCTAAAAGAGATATTGAAAAATATAGATCTTTGTCGGACTATTTTAGCAAAAATAACAAGAATAAGAATTTTTTAAGGTTTCAAAAAGAGATTGCTGAAATCATAGATTGCAAACTATCAAATTTTTGTTGTATAAATAGGACGAATTCTTGTCCAGAAAAAGAAACGATAAAATTTATGAATGATGGTGCCTTGGTTTGTGGAGAATTTATTTCGAATCGTATCATAAAGGTTATTAGTGATTATGCATTAAAAAAATGTAAAAGTAAATATAGCGATAAACAATTAAAGAATAACGCGCTACTTAAAAACATTAAGGAATTATTAGAGGATTACCTGAAGAATAAGAGTAAGCAGCGTTGTACTGAATCTACAATGAAAGAGTATAGGCTTGCAGTGGATAGGCTGGAAAAATTCTTGGATAAAAATAAAGTTGGTTTTGTTGATGTGGGGTATGAGGAAGCCAACAAATTTCATGAATACATCGCAAACAATATTAGCAAGGATAGGGCAAATAATACAGTTGGCTATCTGTATAAATTTTATAACTATTTTATAAGCAGGAATATAATAAGCAAAAACCCATTTTCTAAGGAAACGGTTATTAGGTATAGTGTAGATATAAGTAATAAAAAAAGAAATTTTACATTGGATGAATTAAAAAAAATATTCTCTGGAGGATATGGGATAGAAAAGGAAATACTCGACTATATTAGATTTACATTGCACACAGGACTTCGTATGGAAGAGTTTATGAGGTTAGATAAAGACAGTTTTTTTGAAAGAGGTGATATAAAGCTTATTAGGGTAAAAACAGCTAAAGGAAAATTTGGGCATACTTCTGAAGATGAGATGGTTCTTCATAAAAATATTCATGACCTAGCCAATTATGACTGGATAAAAAAAATAAAGAGTATTTGTAAGACCAAAAATGCTTTGGAACATAGAGTTAATAGGGCGATTGATAAGGTTGTAAAAGATAAAGATGTTAGTGCTCATCGCTTAAGGGGAACTTTTGCTCAAATAATTAGCGCATATGACGCCCATGCTGGTATTGGCGAGTCTATGCCGAATATTGCTTTGGCATTAAGACATGTGCCAAGCAAGTCAAAATTTATAGGCAACAAACAAGAACAATTGTCAAATGTGACTAAGCTAATGTTGCGAAAAGACAAGTCTAATTCTATTCTGATCTATTCTCAGGATAGCGCAATAATTACGCAAGTGCATATATTGAAAGCGTTTGATGGGATTTCAAGTATTTTTGAGTATCTTAATATGGAAAATTTAACGCAACTAAAAGCTAAAATAATCAAACATGAACAAAGAAATAAAAAGATTACAAATCACACTTATATAAATACCGCTTCTACGCCTTGCTTTGGCGTTATTTAGACTTGAAATTGGTGAAGGGTAATAATGAGCTATTATTACCCTATATAAAATGGTATTTAATTTGTTCTCATTGTCCTTGCGAGTAGGTATCCTAAGCGGATACCTGGCGTAGTCAAATTTCATCTATATGATAATCGACGCCTTCAAAGATTCTCGCAAATGCTTTACTGCATTTGGTTTCAATCTCGTTGTGGCTTTGCTCTTCAGGCAGTTTTATTAGTTTTTTTAATTTTTCTAGCTCGTTGCCTTTTTGCGCAAGCGTATTTTCAAGTTTTTCTATCTTGTTTGTTAGTTGTGCGGTAGTCTGAGCAAGGAGCCTGTATACTTGATGAGGCAACCCTTTTCTGGGCGTTTGGCCGATGGCGGAGTAGTTGATGCCTCGACGCATGCCTAAAACGTTTGCAGCTAGAGTTTGCAGCTCCTTCATCTTTAGTGGTCCAAAGTCGCGGCTTTTGTATAAATTTACTCCATCCGTTCCAAGTACGAAAAATTCGATATGCGCATGCAAATTTGGATGCCAAACGCCGTCCTCGTCGAAGCAGCCCTCGTCCCTGTGGATAGCGATTTGTATCGTGCGCCATCCGTATTTTCTCTCTATTACATCGCAAAGCCGTCTGACGTCGTCTAGAGTATGGCGGTCTTCGATCAGTACTATGGCCGAGCGCCTGATGTTTTTTGGATCGACTTGAACTCTTTGACCCGTTCTAGCTATGTAGTTTTGGATCGCCTGCGTAAGCATACATAGATATCTTTCTTCGGCCAGAAATGCACTCGCGTCGACTTCGTTGAGATGCGAAAACTGGGGGTAAGCGTGATCCACCGTTTGACTGCGGTCATTATGTGCAAAAGCGTTAGGCGCGCTACGCTGAATTTTAAAACACGTCATTTTACTTGTAAACCGATTATTTTTTAAAACTGACATTTTTGTCTCCTTTTTTAAATTTATCGTCGTTAGCGCGGTATCCATTATGGATACCGTTAGATAGGCTACTTTTTCTTATCATCCCCGACCTCCGCTTTCTTGTCGGTAGAAGTCGTAGTAGCCGACTGTTTGTTTTCTTTGCCGGTAGAGTTTTCGTTAGCCGACTGCGACGGAGGTGCCGATATGCTAGAAATAGGCCTAGCTGCATCTTTGTTGAGTACCTCGATGAGCCCATCTATATCGGCGACCGTGTAGTTTGCGTTTTCTGGCGCGCCCTTTTTTGACGTCCGTTCCATATCGATTAGCATCGATAGATAGTATCTTTTTTGGTCGCAGAGCGGCAATGCAAGGCTGTATTCGCGAAAATTCTTTTCCAAATTTTCCATTTCCGCATTGATTTTGGCCAGTCTAAAAAGCGTATTTTCCTTTTTAGCTAGCAACTTTCTCGAAAGAGAGGCGTAGTAGGTCCTTGCTTCCTCGAGACTGTTAAATGTTTTAGGATCACTATTTTTCATAGCAATTCCTCCTTTTGTTTAAAATTGAAATCAGCTTTTTGCCAATCCCTACATTAATTATAGAATATTTTATGTAATTTGAATTTCAGAACTAAAATATTTTATTTTCTGAAAATACATAAACCAGGTTGCACAGTAAACGGTTAAATATAGGTTTATTTGTGCGCACTCAAAGAGTATATGTTTTAGGGTGTCAACCTGTGCGGCTGCAAAAAGTGAACTTAGCTTATCGACAAGTCAACTGGGTCAAGTAGTTCTTTATTTTTTAAAAAGAGCAATAATCTAGTCTATTTCGGTAGCTTTTGGGATTTTATAAATACTATTTTAGTATCCTAGGGGGGCGAGTCCACTTTTACAAGCCTTTGCAAAGCCCAAATTTGGTATAATTCAGCCCAAAGGAACGAAAATGAACGATCTAAAAAGAATAACGTCTCTAAGCGTTAAATTTGATAAAAAACGCTTTTATAAACAGCACATCGCTGTTGCTATGGAAAACAATCTTTTTGAGTGCGCTTTTGAGCTAAATTTGGGACTTTTGGAGCTTAAAATTTCAAAGAAGGGAAAAGAAGAGGCGATTTGCGAGCTAAAAGACATAGTTCGCAAAGTCCCGCAAGATCAGCTTGCCAGATGTCTTTACAGGCTCGCCATTTGCCTTTCGAGACAAGATAAGCTCGGCGAAGCTCAAAAGTTGCTCAAGGAAGCGCTTGAGGCTTTAGACCGCGACGACGAACATCTAAGGGAAAAAATCGAAAATGAGCTTTATGAGATAGAGCGCAAAAAACATCCTTTACGAGGAATTTGTAATAAGAGTAATGAAGACGACTTATCGCTTGAATTTTAGATTTGACAGGATAAAGAATGAATAATAAAAATAAAGCATCAAAAGTGCGCGAGGATAACCCAAATCAGCTGGAATCAAACAGAAAATCCGCTCTTTTGGCTAGGTATAACAGATTAAAATTAATATATTCAAGCCATAGGGTTAAAACAGAAATTTTATTCAAAGAAGCATACGGAAGATTTTTTAATAGCAAATACGACATGTTTCGAGAATTTTTTCAAAAGCTGATAAACAAAGGCGAGTCGGAGGCCATGGATTATCTAAAACCCAAATTAACTCCTGACGACATAAAAACAGGATATACGCCAAATCAAATATCTACTTTATGTTATTTTGAGGAAGATGCAAAAGGTCTACAAAGAAAAAGAGGGCTACAAAAAGATCAATTTGCGGATCTACTTAGTGGCAAATATATAATAGCTATACTGTCGGAAGGTAAAAATAATAGGGTATGGCTTCCGATAAATGAAAATAATTTTTTGGAAGCATTAGAAGCCGTTTTTCAAATAGAGGCCGATGGGCCGGAAATGCTATATGCACCATTTTTTATTATGATTGATTCGGAGATTAATATGCATGGTGCATTAGAAGCAAAATTTCCTAAAAATCTTTTTGAAGACTTTGCTCTAGGGATAGATAAAATTTGTAAAATCGTGATTGCAAAAAAAATGACCAATCTTGCAAAGTCGCCTCCACCGAGTCCGTCCGCAATGATGTACGCCGCCCCATCACCGGTCAAATTAGCATCGCCTACAATGGCTTTTTTTACGCAAAATTTAACCTCAAATCCAATCACCCTAATAGACTTCAAAGAAAAAATAGCTATCAAGATCCAAGATAAGACCCTGCATGTCATGGGGCTGTTTTCAGATAAACTAATAGAGTTTTTAAAAGAGTGCAAGCATATCTTAAACAAAAACAAGAAAGACGAAATTTTACTAGTTAGTCCAAATGCCAAAGAAGACGAGGATACGACGACTCAAATTTTGACCCTTTACTCTGTTTTGTTTATGCTAAATCCAAATTTCATAAACGATCTATTTCATCCTAAAATGTAGCAGTGGCGACTTTCAAAAGCTTCTGAAAGATTAAAGCTAGAATTCTTGCATATTTTTATAAAGGAGAAGATATGCAAGAACCACAAGATAGTGCGCAAAGCGAAATAGCCGGGAAAAGCGGCGAGGAGATAATCGCCTATATCAAGGAAAAATACGATAAATTTGCCGACGAAACCCAGAACTCCGTCGAGGCGCTAGAGATAAAATTCGTGCTAGCAACGGCCGGTATAGGCATAGACGACCCTAAAGAAACCATCGAGAGATTACAAGACTGCGTTGCCTACTTTAAGGAAAATATCTTTCCGTGCACCTATTTGCTAAGACAAAGGGCGATAGAATATACCGAGTGCCAAACAAAGCTTCTAAAAACGGTTAATACTTTTCAAAAAAACGTCCCCCTCATAAGGCTTGAGACATTTGCCCTAGGAACTATATTTGGCGTTTTTTTGATGTTTTTGCTGCATTTGTAGCAAATTTGGGCGCAAATATTACCGCGCCCTTTAGATTTAACTCAAATTTTTACCTTTTCGCTAAATTTTTACCTCTTTTGCCTTAATTTTCTCAAATTTGCCTCTATTTTTTTAACTCAAATTTTAATCAAACCCCGACAGGCGCGTCATTCAAAAGCTTCTGAAAGAAAGATGCGACAATTCCATCATAATTTCAAAAAAAGGAGAAAAGATGAGACCGATAGGTTTTCTAAGGTACGAAGAGGGCGAGCAAAGCTCTGGCGAGATAGGATTTGCCCAGCAAGAAGAAGCCGCGCAAATTTGCAAGGAGGGCAATCTCATAATCCCTTGCAACTTCACTCACGCTGCTATCATCGGCGAGACTGGCTGCGGCAAGACCACCTCGATGATATATCCAAATTTACTCGATAGGATGCAGCGAGGACACGGAATATTCGTGTTTGACTACAAAGGTTGCGAAGGGGATGCGGTTAAGGCACTAGCTAAAAGAGCTGGCAGGCTAAAAGATGTCGTTGTTGTCGGGACATTTCTTGGCGAGAAGATAAATTTAGTACAAGATATCTCTGCTAGGGATTTTAAAAATGCCGCTAGCGCTCGCATGCAATCTCGCAACGATAGCCTTTGGCAGGAGTACGGCGCAAATTTGACCCTAACCATATTTAATTTTCTAAAAACTCTGAGCGAATTTGTAGACGTCGCTAAGAAGTATAATGTAAGAGGCATTGATGCTGCTATCAAACTTAGCAGCATATATCCGTTCAACATCCATACGATAAGAAATCTGACACAAGAGCTTTTAAAATTTAACGAGTTTTTAGCAAGCATTAAGCGTTATTTGAGTCCAAACCCGTATTTGGTTAATGGTGAGAAAAAGGAGGTTCGTTTGAGGTTTAGAGATCTACTAAAGGCTAGGCAAAATTTGATCGATATTATGAGTAGATTTGACGTTACTGATGCAAAAGATAACGAGAAGATAGCAAACGACTTTAGGAACCTTTCTATTATGACTACAGTGATCAACGAGCTAGCTGATGACGAGGCGATGAATGCCGATAAAAACAGCATCTCGCAGTATCTAAACGAAGGCAAGATCGTCGTATTTAATGCCCTAAACTCAAGCAGTCAGACTTTAGCCATGCTTTTAGATAGTTTTATCCCTAGCTTCATCGCAAGAGCAGGTAGGGAAAACGTAATACCTATTAGTTTATTTTTGGATGAAGCCGCCAAAATAGCTAGTGAAAATTCAAATTTCCACGAGGAAATTTTGCGTCAGAGCAAGGTTGAGCTTATTCTTGCGTTTCAGAACGAATATACTTTAAAAAAAGGGCTAGGGTACGAGAAATACGAAGCTTTGATGGGAAATATGGTGGATATTTATCTGATGAAAAACAAAAGCCTGTTTACCATTGGCGCGGATGCGGTAAACTGCTCTAGGCTAAAGCCTTTTGAGTGTTTACACGACGGCGAAAAGGTTTTACTAAATCATATATTTATTAATGATCTTGAAAAACGAGAGGCGGCGTACGAGTTTGAATGTATAAATAAGCTACAAGAAAAAATGCTAGAAAAAAAGGCCAAGGGATGTGTGATGAAATTTAGTGAATGGCATTTTAGAAACGGGCAAATAACTCTCGTGGACGTAAAGAGCGGAAAGGAGAAGATTGGTGAGCTAAAAGATAGTGTGCTTGGAATTTAACTGGCGCATAGAGTTTGTTTAAATTTATCCTCACCCCGAGAGCTGCTTTATATCTAGTATGTATGTTTCCTTGCCATTTCGGGGGAGGGCTAGCCTGTGTGATCTCGCTAAATTTGAGAGCCTGCCTGCATTTATCCTATTAAAACGCTAAATTTTTGCTTAAATTCTCGCCTGAACTTGTAATGATATTATAGGCTCACTTCAAATTTCTTGCCGCTTTTTATCTCCATTATCTCTAGTCTTTTAAAAAACACGGCTCCCACGTCCATAGAAAAGACGTCGTTTGCGCGCCTGGTTATTCTATTTTCCTCGCTTACGACGTGCCCGTGAAATATCCGCTTGCCCGTATTATTACTCTCCCAAAATGGATCTATGCTCCACAGCACGTAGTCCTCGTCCTGTTCCTCTTCGCTTTTATCGCCGTCAAAGGCCGCGTGGACGAATATGCTTTGCTCCGAGCTTACGACGTGAGGCATGTCGTTAATGAAATCTTTGAGCCACGAGAGCGCGAAGCTGTTTAAATTTCGCTTGTAGATCGACCTTTTGGTTTTATCTCCGCCGTTTCTAAGCCAAATTTGATGATCTAGCGCGTCGCCGCCAAAATACCCGTCCATCATCATTTTCTCGTGATTTCCCAGTACGTGGATCAGCGCGTATCCGTTTCTAATAAGCTCGGCGTACTTTTTATATAGTCCGATCGTATCCTCGCCGCGGTCGCAGCTGTCGCCCAGGATGATTATCAGATCTTTTTTGCTCAAATTTATCTTTTTAAGCATCAGGTTAAAAAGCCCGAGGGAGCCGTGCAGATCGCCGAATACGAAAATCCGCGCGTAGTCGTTTTCGTTTATGTGTTTTATCTTTATCATTTTTTGTTCTTGATTTTTAAATTTGCGGAAAATTTTTGGGTTAAGTTTTTTGTATAGAAGTACTGAAATTGTATATTTTAAAAACTAATTTGAGCTGAAATCTGCGTAAACTAACACAAATTTCAGTTACGAAAATTATTTTAGGTACAACCCCTGGCTATTTTTTGCGATCTTGTCTAGTTCGGCTATTCGCTCAGTATCGTCGGGATGAACGAATTCGTAGCTCTTGACGTGAAACACCCCATCGTCCTCGTCGCCGTCTAGGTAGTACTCGACAAAGCAATAGTAGTCGTGATCAGAAAAATAATAGGGATCAATAAAACAAGTATAGTCAGGTTCTCCATTTAATGGATTTACACTAATACCTGTTTTTTCCATAGTTTCCCAGCAGTTGATCCACGATTCTTCATCGTTGCTAAGGGTTTTCGTTTGCATTGGTCTACCGCCGTAGCCAATAAACTCAAACATCTCGCCGTTAAAATAAATACGGCAACTTTTGAAAAAATCTACATACATATTTTTTTTCATACTTATCTCCTTTTTTTATAGATGAGACTAATATATCGAATTTCAATAATATATGCAAGCAAAAACGACCTGCGTATTAAAAAAAATCAACTATTTTTTAAAAAAACATCAATAGAGCTTCTTATCTATATTATATATTCACTGGACTAAAGAGTTCTAGATGATTTTAAAACACAGATCTTAGGGCAATAATAAATCTGGAATAAATATTGCTTGCTCCTTATCATAATTCAATAAGGAGCAGGCGATGAACGAAATCTCTTTACAAAAACAATATGATTCCGTAATATCTACCTCAAAAGAGTTAAAGGCCAAAAAAGAGGCTGGAGGAACGGCCTTTGGAGCTCAAATTTTAGCCCAAAGCTATGATCTAGAGTTAATGGCTCAGGCCAGCATGGTATCGCAAGCTACCGCTAGAGTAACGAGTGCCGGAACAAGCGCGTTTAACGACAGCAATGTATTAAATTCTAATCTGCAATCAAACATAAATCAAGTTAAGTATTCACCCAATACATATGGATATAGCATCGATAGTCAAGGTTTTATGGGTGCGGACTTTAACAAAGCCGCCGGGCTTCCGGAGGATTTTAAAATGCATAAAAGCACTCTTGATGAAATTTATGATTTTAACGAAAGAAGCTATATTCACAAGCCGGCATATACCGCTAAAACCTTTGAAAATATCGATATGGCCGATACCATAAAACAATATTACAAGGTATTTCAAAGCGTAGTGGGTTCAAACGACAAGCAAACATATACGAGCGAAGATCTAAATAGACTGCCTAAAGGCTTTAGCATTAGCGGTAACGACGCCGCTGAAAATGGAAACTATTTGCCGGATGTAAGCAGCTACAAAGTTACGAACGTCTACAAAACGGGTGACCAATTTGACGAAGCAAAAGCTTTGGAGCGCGAACTAAGCATGCTCACTCCGCCTCGCTACACTTATAGGCTAAATCTTAGCTCTAGCGAAATCGGACGCGATAACGGAGGCGGACTTAAATTTAACCCCGATATGTCTATGTATAAAACAGATGGCGGCTACAGCAAAGAAGGCGTATTTGTAGGATTTTTAAAGAATTTTAAACCAAAAGCTAGCGATAGCGGGGAAACCGAGCTTACCGATCAGATAAAAACCTACTCAATACTCAATATAGAACAAGGGAAAAAGGATATAGACTTCATAAAAAGAGTAAATAGCGGAAACGATATGGCCAGGGACAGAATTATGCAAGAAGAAATGACAATAGCCGAACTCTTGAGATATAGACCGGGCAAGACAAACCAAATTTTAAGCGATAAAGACAGAGAGGAATATGTTAAGACCGTAAAAGAGAGAGTAAACGCTCTAGCGTCTATGACCTCGGTTTAAGATAACTACAAAGGTCGTCTATACGGCGGCCTGCTCCGTACTCTTTATTGCACTGCTAGCGCCTTTTTAGCTAACTCGCTAAGCCATGCCGAGCGGTTATTCGTAACCGCATCGATTGCATTTAAAAGGCCTTTAGGTATAGTTAAATTTATGCGGACTTTGACGTTTTCATCAATCGGCTCATAGATGCTTTCGCCGTTTTTAAGAGCCCCTTCGACATAGCAAGCAAAGGCTTCTTTTAGATCTGCTATCGCTTCAGCTTCAGTAGCTCCCCAGCCGGCCATTAGATTATTTTTAGTTAGCCCCATATCTGCATACTGAGCAAAATAATCGCCGTCATCTAGTCTTTTGATCGTGATTGTATACGGTAAGTTTAAATAATAGTTCAAGTCTTTTTTCATCATGACTCCCTTATCTTTGCTAAGATTTGCAAAACATAGATCTCTTTAATCGGTTTATGATATGGTACAACTATCGTGTCGCCGCCTTTTTTAAATTTATGGTGCGAGCCTTTAACGTGATCTAATTCATATCCGTGATTTAATAGCAGGCGCTTAACATCGTCAAAGCTTGCGTTTTTAGGATTATTTTCAAGTTTTTTGATTAGCTTATCAAGACTCGACACGCCGCCCCTTTTTATGTTTTATACTTACTATTATACATACTATTTTTTATAGGATGCTTAATAGCCATATAGTAAACTTGTTATCAATCCTAAATATTTTTAAATTTTATCCGATATACAAGTAAAGCTTTTAAAAGGATTTAAATGATAAACAGTTCAAACAATGTCTCGTTTTTAAAGCTACCAGATATAGATATCGCCAGAGTAAATAAAACCCAATCTTTAAAAGAGACCGTCAAGGTTGGCGACGAAAGTATGACTTCGGCGGAATACCTAAATAGGCAAGCGCAAATAGAATATAGGGCAAAAGACTTTTTAAGGGCTCAGTCAAGTGGCATCATCTCAAAGCTACGCGTAAATAACGTTATGGATATTAGCGATAGCAACACTTTAAACAAGGGCGAATTTAATATTAACAATCTGCTTGGTAGAAACAGCGGCTTAGATTATCATTACAGCTCGTCTCCTACTTTGACGGGAGACTTTGCCAGATACGATTTTACGTATCTTGGCTCAAGGTACTCGGTCAATCAAGAACAAAGAATAGATAGCGTAGTAAACGATCATAATGCGTTAAAAGAGATAAAGCAAAAATACGGGGTCGATACCTCAAATGCCTATCTAAACGGCTCTCTTAGGGGCGAGAGATACTTTCAGGGTATAAATGCGGATCCTCACTCGATAAATATGTCTTTTATAGATCAAAGCGGATATCTCGAGAATACCAAATCATCAAATTTAAACTCTTACGCTTCTTCAAGTACCCTGCATACTAAATACGGCGACGTAGAGGTGTTTTTAGATCTATACGGCGATAACGACAAGCTAGGTATCGGCAAATTTAGCTCAAATGCAATACTTTTTAACTTTGACAGTAACGGCGACGGAATTTTAAATAGCTCCGATAAGCTATTCTCAAAGCTCAAGGTTAGAGGATACGATAAGGACGGCAACGAAAAGATAGCAAATTTAAGCGACGTAGTATCGGACATCGATTTGACTAAATTTATAAATTCGGATGTTGTTAACTGGAATCAAAAAAGAAGAGATATCATCAACTCCGAATCTCTTGCCAATAACGATATGAGAAATTTCGTAGATACTACAAACATAGATCATAGGATATCTTACTACTCTTCAAACCCATACGCCGTATTTGCCCCTGAGAGCAGATACAAAAAGATAGAAAGCGACGGCGTCAAAAATTTCTTTGATGCATACGCGGATAAAGACGGCTGGGTAGATCTAAGAAACAATAACGTATTTAATAAAAATAGCCTATTTAATAACTTTGCCTATGAAAAAGTTGGATTTGACGGAAAGCTAAAGCTTAGCGAATTTAATCCTATAATAGGATCCGACGCCCCCAAAGATAAAGACTTCTCTTATAACGGATACCAAAGAAGCAGCTTTATGAAATTCTACGGCGATTATAACAAAGAGCTTGACGCCCACAATAAAGATATAGAGTGGCTAAGCAAGAACTTAAAAGACTATAACGTAGAAAATGCAGATGAGCTAATATCAAAATTATCGCAGAGTAAGTCCGCCTATATGGTAGCTATGGAAAATGAATTTGAGGCTGCTACCGGATTAAAATTTAGCGAGGAGAATTTAGAAAAAGTTAGGCGTGCTTTTGAAACCGATATCGATAGAGCGGCGTCATCATTACGAGATAGCGACAGCGTAATAGCCATGAAGCTAAACGATAACGGATCTATAACCTTAAAATTTGATAGCGGTAGAGAAATAGAAGTAACGGAGCTGTATTCTGATACGGGTAAGCTTTTAGGGGATAAAACCAGAAGGGCAAGCCTAAATTTAGAAACTAAAGCCATGAGCGACATCGAGCTTGGCTCTATAAGCTTTAATAATATAGGCATACTAGACACCGACGGCAAATATAAGACGCTCCAGGAAATAGGAGCTAGCGCTATAAAATCCTTTTCTACTAAGCATGGAAAACAGTTTTTGATATACCTGGGAGACAATAAAACCTTAACGGCGAAGGATCTATACAATATTTCGTTTTTAAATAACGAGCTTGACAAAGGCGCTAATGTGGGCGAGAAGGATAGATTCTACAAGAAGATAGATGTAAGGGTTTAGGAATGGGCAAGATGGCCAGTCTATTTGTTTATATGTTTGGCTATCAAATTTCTAAGCACTTGATTTTTGCTGACGCCTTTTTCTTTGCCCTCTTTGGTTAAAAACTCCATCCCATTATCCGGTAGATACATAGCCGCCTGATAAATAGACGGATCTTCCGAGAAAACATATGAAAGATATTAAGCTGAGTCTAAACACACAAAAGGTATAAGTATAAATTTAGAGATCTATCGTCAGAGAAAATGTCAGCTGTTAAAAAGGGTGCGATATAATGACGATAAACACAAGGAGCAAGAAATGATAACTTCAATAAATATCCAAACCGCAAACCATAGCATTATAGAAGCTATTAGAGCTATTATTGCGCTAGATCCTGAAACAACCATTACTTATGACAATGAAGATTATCTAAACCAAGCCGATCAGCAGGATTTAAAGAAACTAGTAGAGGCCGATAAGCACGGCGAGCTAAAATACCAAGCCTTTGACGAATTTAAAACCGAGATGAGATCCTACCTAAAAAACAAAGGCGCTTAAAGTGGAAATTATCTTAAGCGAACAATTCAAGGAAGAAATTAAAAGTATTTTAGATTTTTATGCGGATAGAAGCAAGAGCGAGAATGTAGCAAACGATTTTCTTGAGGGCTTATTTAAAAAAATCGAAAGTTTATCTACTTTTGCTTACCGATTTAGAAAAAATCAATACTTTCACAAAGACAATATAAGGGATCTAATTTTCAAAGGGTACGTTATTCCTTTTATAATCGAAGACGACACCATAAAGATCCTATCAATCTACAAGCATAATCTACCAAAATTTTAAGGTCTAAAATTTAGACCTGGCTTGCATAGTATAATCTTTTTCTCAAAGACCCTTGCGCAAATGTCGCGAATTTTAGGTAATAAATTTTGCTTATCCTTCTTTAAATTTATTTTTAAGAAGGATAAGCCGTGAACGTTTCCGCCGCCAAGATAAATTATTCGTCGATACTATCCAAAGCTCAAGAAAAGAAGCAAGCCAAAACACAGGACGTTAGCTTCGCAAATCTTATTCAAAACACTAGTGCGTCTGGTGCTACCTCATTTAAAACATACGACCTACCATCTAGCGCCACGCAAGATCAAAATTTAAACTCGTTAAAATTCGGCTCAAATTTGGCTTACGGATACTCGGTGGATAATCTCGGCTATATGGGTAGCGATTTTAACAAAGCAGCCGGCCTTCCCGAAAATTTCAAAATCCACAAAAGCTCTATCGACGAGATAGTGAGGTTTAACAATAAGACTTATTTGTTTACGCCCTCGCCGGATCAAAAACCCTTTGAAAATATCGACGTAGCCGACACGGTGAAACAATACTACAAGCTGTTTAACGCAGTAGTCCCTGAAGGCAAAGAAACGTATAGCCAAAGCGACTTAGAAAAGCTACCCAAGGGCTTTAGCGTAAATGTCAATCAAAAACCGTTTGACAAGAGTAATTTTTTAAAAGACGTTAGCCTATTTGCCGTATCAAACGTCTATAGTACTCAAGCTCAGCTACAAAACGCCGGCGAACTCTCAAGCGATATTAAAAAATACGGAGTTAGCCTTAGCGTATATCCTTTAATTTTTTCTACCCTAGGCTCGTCAAATTTGCAGGAAAAAGACGGCTTTAGCTTTAACTCCGATACGTCGGTCTACGAAAAAGAGGGCGGATACGCCAGAGAGGGCGTATTTATACAGTTTTTAAAAGGCTTCCCGCCCATAGCGAGCGATAGCGGTGAAACTAGGCTAACGGATCAAGTCCAAACATACGCGCAAGATATGAGAAGCCAAAGCTTTGACGATATGCCTATAACCATATCCGATTTTCTAAAAAATACCAAAATCATAAAGGAATTTTTAAAGAAAATTCTAGGGGACGGGCTTATGGGTCTACACAAGAACGAAACGCCG
This sequence comes from Campylobacter massiliensis, assembly GCF_014253065.1. Taxonomy (NCBI): domain Bacteria; kingdom Pseudomonadati; phylum Campylobacterota; class Epsilonproteobacteria; order Campylobacterales; family Campylobacteraceae; genus Campylobacter; species Campylobacter massiliensis. The sequence goes on along the minus strand of NZ_JACLZK010000002.1, from coordinate 709,629 downwards.
GATAGCATAGTGGATAAACTGGCACTAAGGCTGGAGGCGTTTCAAAAAGAAACCGTCCGCCCTAAAGGCGAAACGAATATCTAGCCTGATATTTTATTACTACAATTGGCTTCTTGGTTTATGCTAAAGAAAAGTCGTTTTTATCCGATATAGTCTTAAAGGATTGAAAATGATAAGCGGCTCAAATTTAAATATTTCTACGGCAAATTTCAAGTCAAATTTAACTCCTGCAGATAAAACCGCTAAGACGAATTTGGCGAACGAGCAAACGCAAGCTCCGAAAAGCAAAGAGGAAATCCAAAAAGAGCTACAAGAATACAGAAGTAAAACCATCATAGAAATCGTAAAAGATGCTATCGACATAGACGAAAGCGACGAGAACTGGATAACAAAGACGATTGATAAGATAGACGGCATATTATCCAAAAAATATACGGCCGAAGAGCTGCGCTATATAGGACAAAAAGACCCTGAGAGCAAAGAAGACATCATCGACGCCAATCTGCAAACCTATATGTGGATGCTGATGAGTAACTCCAGAGATGGTAAACCCACTATCTGGGGTAAAATTTTAGGATTTGGAACAAAACAAGAGCAAGAAGAGCTTAATGCATTTAGAGACTCTTTGCCAGAAGGAGCCGCCATGAGCGACTTTGGAGATAGCTTAATGCATAGAGCCGACATTAGTATAGAAGATTTTAAAAAACTCTATGCGGAAGACGTCGAAAAGACTATGAAAGCTCGCAAGGAGATGAACGAGCAAATGCGCAAAGAACTCGAAGAATACAACGCAAATTTATCTAAGCAAAGAGCAGAAGCCAAATTTAAACCTATCCAAGCCACGAGCAAAAGCCAAACCTATGTTTATAAGGATATAAAGCGCGAGTTTTTCGAGAATTTCCTAAAAGCCGAGCAAGAAAAAGGGACGGATATAACTGAAATTTTAAATCAACTAGTAAAAATAGGTAAATTTGACGTAAAAGCATAAAGGATTAATATGATAAACGCTCTTAACAACTATTCCGCTTTTTCTAGACAAAGTTTTTCCCTAAACGTAAATGTTAAGCATGGCTCAAAAACTGAGATTTTAAAACAAAATGAAATCTCGCAGCCGGATACGGTCGAGCACAAATTTAACGAAGTTTTAGGCTACAAAGTCGATGAGGACGGATATTTTACGTCCGAATTTAACGAAGCCGCAGGTATCCCAAAGGACTACAAAATCCACTCAGATACCTTAAAATCTCTCGTGAACGTAAATACTAATTCGGGCATTTTAAAAGCCGATTTTAAAAACATAGATATAGCAAAAACCGTCGGCAATGCATATAAAATTTTATCCCAAGTAGTCGGCGAGGACGTTTTAAATTCCAAAGAAAGTTTTAACAAAGAAGACCTTGCCAAATTGCCTCAAGGATACGAATATGACAATAAAACGCTCAAGGTATTAAAGCTTCATAGTAAAATATCAGACTATATGGGAGCCGATAGTAGCTTTCAAAGAAATGAACGAACTAGCATAACGACTACTTTTTATAATAGCTCCACGATCGGTTACTACTCAGAGCATAAGAGCTTAAAACCATCTACCGACATATTAAACAGCAACAGTGGCGGCAAAGAGGATATAAACAGTGGTATGTATTTTGATACTACAAAAGACAAATATACCGATAAAGACGGCAATATAACCAAAGGTGGGCTTTTGGTCGGCATTTTAAACAAAAATAGTCACGCCATAGAAGGTGAAACCACCTATCACGGCAAGATTAACGGACTAGATAAAAACATATCCTCACAAGAGTACCAAGCAAAAATTAAAGCCTTTACCGACTTGCATGGACATAAATACGATAAATACTCGCAATCTTTAGTGGATTCATTGCCTCAAGATTTAAAAGATTTCGTAGATTTTGCAAGGAGTTTAAAATTTGTCGGCGAGATAAACGTCAGCGACGACGGCAAAGAATCAAAAAGCCTCTTTGAAATAATGCAAGAGGATATGAAAGAGGCGCAAAAACGCCTAGAAAAGCTAATCGAGCAAGAAAAGCGAACACAAAAGATGCTGGATAAAAACAGAAAATACGACAAAGAGCTAGAGCAAAATACTAGAAAAAATTTAGAAGAACTTGAGGCGATGATGAAATTTAACGCTAAGAGCGTGGATATAAAGGCTTAAAAGGATTAATATGATAAGCGGTATAAACGGATTTAACGCAAACGTAAATTATGATTTTAGTAGCTCTCATGGGCAAAATTTAAAGACGCATGAGGAAAAAGAGACGGCAAATCAAGCTTTAAATTTGACGATCGCACAGCCGAATTTAACAGCACATATTGATTATGACGCTCTTGATCCAGAAAAACTAGACCGAGATCAGCTCAAAATTTGGGCGGAAAATGTCGATCCAGGGAAGCTAACGGGTAAAAACTTAAGCAAATGGCTGGGAAGATTGTTTAAAAATGATCTAAGTAGGATATTGGTTACTAGGTATTAATTTATTTTTAACCCACAAAGCAATATTTGTGGGTTTATAAACTCTATAGGAAAAAAGATGATAGGTAGATTAAATAATTCTTTTGGTTTCGCGCAAAATTTTCAAATAAATATTAGACATAACTCTAAAATAGAAATATCAAAAGAAAATGATATTGCGCAATCGAACATACCGGCTTCAAATTTAAATAGCGTCTTGGGGTACAACGTAGATAAAGATGGCTATTTTACAGCTGAATTTAATAAGGCTGCAGGAATCCCTACAGACTATAAAATTCATTCAAGCACGATGGAGTCGCTTAGCAGGGTAGTGGGTGGTGCATCATTCTTAATGAAAACTATGAAAAACGTAGATATTGCCAAAACCGCTGGCAATGCCTATAAAATTCTTACTCAAGTAGTTGGCGAAGAAATCTTAAACTCAAAAGAGAGCTTTACTAAAGAAGACCTTGCCAAATTTCCACAAGGGTTTAGTTATGATAAAAGAACGCTTAAGGTAGATAAAGTTTATAATAGTGTATATGACTATGATGCCGCTGCAGCAGAGTTTAATTATAAGGATCAAAGCAAAGATATAGACACATTATTTTTCAATGAATCTATGAGAGCAGGCAAAGATCCAAGAGATAAAAACTATACCCCAGCTACATCTATTTTTAGCAACAATAACGGTGGCAGAGAACAGGATAAAACAGGAGTTTATATAAATGTTAATGGAGAGAAATATTTAAATTCTGATGGAAGTATTACCAAAGGTGGGCTGTTAGCTGCTGTTATAAATAAAAATTTAAATGTAAGAGAAGGCGAAACAACCATTATAGGTAAAATGCAAGGATACGATAAGAATGTAGATGCGAAAGCGTTTAGAGAAAAGATCAATTTATGGCATAGTCAAAATGATATGAATAATATCTCAGATGAACAAATAAATTCAATGGATGAAGGCATGCAAGATTATGTTAGATTTATGAAAAACCTTCTAAAGACTACGCCTAAAATAGAAGATGATACCAAACTAAAAACACCAGCAGAGTTATTGTTTGAACAAATAGAAAAAGCCAATAAGGAACTTTTAGAAGCACTGGAAGCTAAAAGACAAGAACTTAGGCTATTGAATATTAAAATTTAATGATTAAAGCAGGCATATTTAGAAATAGACCAGTATTTACTCCGACACCAGGAAAGCCTAATGGAGTTCATGATGATAAAAATGCTGTTATTAGGTTAGACAAACACTTTTGGCAAATATTCCCTGACACAATTGCAAAATTTGGTATAACTAATTATTTTTGGAATACCAATATACCAATGTTTGCCAATATAGGCAAGGATGATCTAAGCGGTATGGTTGTTTATCAACAAAGCCCCGCTTTAAAAATGGACTTAACTTTTGTAAATAAAGTTATAGGTGATTTACAGGGCAATACAAACTATTTTCCATTGGGTAAATTAAGAGCATATGTTGACGCAAACGGCAATCTAGCCGCAGCAGACGTCAGGGAAGTTTACTAACTAGTATTCTTATGGGGCGGATTATCCGCCCTTGCCTAAATAAATTTTAAAATTTGCCGATTTGGTATTAAAACATTTAAAAGGATTTTAATATGGATGTTCTGTTAAGAAACGGCTATGACGTAAATTTATCATTATTAAGACAAGGCCAAATGCAAGCTTCCGCATCTAGACTCGCCGGACAAGAGCTAGTCAAGGTGGGCAATGAGGCAATAAGCAAGGACGAATATATCAGTAGGCAATACGATCTTTTAGAAAAAGCCAACGATATACTAATGCAAAATTCGCAAGCCTATCTATATAAAGGCGGATCTGATAGTGTAAATGGATATTCTACCGGGTTTTTAGGATCAAGCGCTTATAGGGCAAGTCTGCCTATGTGGTCCAATATGGACAACTCGGATAGAGTTACTCAAGACGGATATAATAGATTTCAAGGATCGTATGAGAATAGCGGATATTGTTTTTCTATCGGTTTGCCAGATTCCGGGGCGCCCGTAATAGAAGAATTTGCCGGCGGCGGATATTTTAAAGGCAGCAAATCAAATACCATCCTAAGTCAAGACAGAAACAATCTAAACGACTATGCAAGCGAAAATATACTAAAAACTAAATACGGCGACGTAGAGGTATTTTTAGATCTATACGGCGATAACGACAAGCTAGGTATCGGCAAATTTAGCTCAAATGCAATACTCTTTAACTTTGACAGTAACGGCGACGGAATTTTAAATAGCTCCGATAAGCTATTCTCAAAGCTCAAGGTTAGAGGATACGATAAGGACGGCAACGAAAAGATAGCAAATTTAAGCGACGTAACCAGCGGTATAGATCTGGCGCAGTTTATTAAAAAAGATATAGATATAAACCATAGGCGGAAGCAAATAGAGGATCTAAATGCCAAACTGAAAGAAAAAGGCAAGACTCAAATCGACATCTCAAAGATCGATAATCGCATTTTTTACTACAAGGAAAACCCCTACACCGTATTTGCACCGGAAAGCAGATACAAAAAGGCGGAAACCGATAGTATTAAGAACTTCTTTGATGCATATGCGGACAAGGACGGCTGGGTAGACCTAAGAAACAATAACGTATTTAATAAAAATAGCCTATTTAACAATTTTGCTTACGCTAAGGCTGGATTTGACGGAAAGCTAAAGCTTAATGAATTTAATCCGATCATATCAAGCAAAAAGACGAGCGACGACTTCTCGTATGAAAACTATCAAAAAGATAGTTTTATGAAATTTTATAGAGATTATGAAAAAGAATCCACCGCCCACGCAAAAGACGTAGAGTGGCTATCAAAAAATCTAAAAGAGTATAACGTAGAAAATGCAGACGAATATATAAGTAGGCTAAACGGTAGCAAGTCGTCATACATGATCGCCATGGAAAATGAATTCCAAAAGGCTACAAGGCTAGAATTTAGCCCAGAAAACTTAGAGAAAGTAAAAAGAGCCTTTGAGGATAATCCGAGTAAAGCGGCCTTAATGATGAACGACAGCGATAGCGTAATAGCTATGAAGCTAAACGATAACGGGTCTATAACCTTAAAATTTGATAGCGGTAGAGAAATAGAAGTAACGCAGCTGTATTCTGATACGGGTAAGCTTTTAGGAGATAAAACCAGAAGGGCAAGCCTAAATTTAGAAACTAAAGCCATGAGCGACATCGAGCTTGGCTCTATAAGCTTTAATAATATAGGCATCCTAGATACCAACGGCAAATATAAGACGCTCCAGGAAATAGGAGCTAGCGCTATAAAATCCTTTTCTACTAAGCATGGAAAACAGTTTTTGATATACCTGGGAGACAATAAAACCTTAACGGCGAAGGATCTATACAACATTTCATTTTTAAATAACGAGCTTGAGGCAAATACAAAAATAGATGAAAAAGATAAATTTTATAGAAAAGTTAATATTTTAGCATAAAAAATGTTTATTTATAATTCTGTACTATATTTTAGTATAAGAAAGTTTTAGTTATTATTTTATATCATATATTAACGTTATTTACTATAAAATAACTTACTTAGTAATATCTAACTCTTTATTATGCTCTTTTACTCTTTCGCCCTTCTTAACGAGTTTTTCGTTATTGTCTTTTCCACTTTTAGCCAAAATTTGAAGAATATTTTTTATATCTTTTTGCAGTATCGACTCTTGGTCTTTTGGATTTATGGCCGATTTCATAGTAGCTATAAAAGAACTTACAAATTGCGATGTTTCCTCGCCGGCGGTTTGTGATATGGTTTCGATTGTCTTTAGGCTTCCGGCCAACACCTTATCAAAAGTACTTTCTCGCTCCGGGTTTTTAAATTTTTCAATGCCCCCGTCTCCAAATTTCTCAATTATCGTTTGATACTCTTCTTTTTCTTGCCGCGTCGGCCTATTTCTTGATATATCCTTGCTCGTCAAATCTATCAAGCGATCAAGCTGTTTTGAAAAGTTATCTTCACCCATAGGAATTTCAAGATCATACGTGCCGCTTTCCATTTTTAGCTTGACGTCGATCTTGTCTTTTGAAAATTTCATATCTTGCTTATTTTTAAAATTTAGCATTTTATCGACGACGCTTAGCGATTGTATAAGAGCTCTGGCTTCTTCGCCCCTATAGGCTTCATTGGTCTTAAAAAGCGTTTTAAGCTCGTCTCTGAGGTTATCGGTAGATTTAACAGTTATTTCAAAGTCTTGTTGCACGTCTAGCCCTTATGATGAATTTTGCATTTCAAAGCATATGCGATCCTTTTTATGCTTTTTTGTCTGCGTAGTATACGGTTTGACCGCTAGCAGCGACTATAATACCGTGTTTTTGCCTGATTTCGTCAAATATTTTGAGTTTCAAATAGTCTTTGTTCTGTTCTAAAATTTCCATATTTTCTCCTTTTTACCGATGATATTTTACCAAATTTGATTTATATCCCTAAAAATTGTTATTTTAGAGATATTGTGGTGTATATTTTTATTTAAGAAAAAAATTAAGTTTTTTGATTTTTGGAATTCTTATTAAATTTAAATTCTTATAAATTTAGGGGGTGTGAATAACTTAGTTTTTCACTTGAAAATTTTTCTTATCATTTTAGGGAAAAAATATTGTTTTATACTGAATGTATACTTAAAATAAGCTATATTTAAGTAAAAACGGCTTAGTTTAGTTAATTTTTGAGTGCACCCCCTCCCTAAAAAGCCAAGATTTTTTAGCACAAGTCACTAAAATGACCCCATTTTTTGATTTTTGGGAGCTTTTTAGGGAGAAAATTTGTCAAAATTTAAAAACGTCGTATAAGAATTTCAATAAAAGGAAAAAGATACCTCAAGATATACCCGATATAGACGACGATTTGGAAGAAGAGCCGGGCTATGATGATTTAGAAGAGGATTTTTTGCTCCTGTAGCCATAGATCCGCAAGGACAAAGAATTTATGAGGCCGATTATTTAAAGGGCGATAGCTATATCAAACTTTTAAAAGCGAATTCGGTTATTAGGGGCAAGGTGGTCGCCGATAAGAGAGGGCTAAAGATCAATATATACGACTTAAAGGTCTTAAATTTCTTACTAAAAACCCCTCAAGAGTGTGTTAAAAAAGACACCAAACCGGTTAAATTTACTACCCTTGTAATTCCTTTGGAGCTATTTAAGCGCGTGGTAGGCGATGCGAAGAACTGGAGAACGAATTTTATAAAGTCCGTGGAAAAACTCGAGTATGTAGCCTTTGAATTAAATAATTACAGGGACTGGGAAAAGAATGAATTTATCATCTGGCAAAAACCAGGCTCGTTATAACTCCAAATTTCAAGACGAAGGGCGAGGAGCGTAAAAAAGCTACGTGCGAGGTCAGTTTTGCAAAGGAGTTGGCTACGGCTTGCTGGCAAAAGACCGATTACACACTTTTAGACTTTAAGACGTTAAATAGCTTTACGAGTAAATACGCCATCAGGTTTTACGAGGCCTTTGTAACCAAGATCAAATACCGCACTAATTTTAACAACTACAAGACCGAGTATGACTTTAAACAAGAGGAGCTGGAAGGGATTTTCGATGCAAAATTATCGGATTTACCAAATGGCTTTGTGTATTTATTAAGTAATAAAATTCATTTTGATGATATCGTTATCCCCGATCTTTAGAGCAAGTTGCATTTCGACTACGAGATACATAGCAAAGACAAGATCATTACGTTTAAATTTCAAAAAGACTACCTGGAGCAATTTAGGACCAGAAAGGCCGATACGGTTGATCTGGCCATAGAAAAATTTAGAAATCTCATCGACGCAAAAAAACATACGATGACGGTCATACGAGAGTTTACGAGATAGATACCGATAGACCTGAAAACGCCTATGATGGATTTTTTATTGAACATCAGCCAATACTACTACGGCGTTTCGCTACTTAAAAGACATGAGGAGATAAACCGGTTCGGAGAGGTAGCTATGAGCCGCGAGGGGGGGGATTTGTATTATCTCAATACCCATAAAAGAATTTCATACGGTCGGGCGAAGAAATTTTTGATCTATCTGTATAAAAACTATTATGAGCAGATCACGCGCGAGATCAGGGAGCTGAAAGAAAAAGGGGAGGTCGCCGCAAAAGCCAAGCAAGAAAGAAGCTTGTTTGATAATATCTAGGGCTCTGATTTGAGGTTTCTAAGTTTCATCTCGGCCGTTTGTATTTCTTGGTTTTTTAAACTTAGTTCTCTGATGAATTTGTAAATAGCGCACCGCCCCCTTGCCCCCTGTTTTGCCTTGCTTATGCGCTAAAGCGCCGCAAGGCTACGTCTTTTAGTGGTAATGATTGCTGATCATGGCTAAAATGCTATACTTTTATGATACAATGTATTACAAATAATTAAAAAGGATAGATAATGGCACAAATTAGTATAAGAGTAAAGGATGACGTCAAGAAAAACGCCGAGCTTGTATGCGCCGAGATAGGAATGTCTGTATCGACGGCAATTAATATATTTCTAAAAAGACTAGGCAGTGAAGGAAGGATTCCATTTGAGATCGGTATAAACGATCCGTTCTACAAAAAAGACAATATCGAGTACTTAGAGCAAAAGATGGCTAAATTTAAAGCCGGTAAGTTAAATTTTAATAGCCACGAGCTAATAGGAGAGTAGCCTTGCAAATTTTATGGGACGACGATGCATGGCAAGAATACTTATCTTGGCAAACCCAAGACAAGCAGAATTTAAAAAAAATAAACGAGTTAATCAAGGACATAAGCAGAAACCCATTTGACGGCATAGGTAAACCAGAAGCCCTAAAAGGAAATCTAAGCGGCTTTTATAGTAGACGCATTAATCACGAACATAGGCTGGTTTATGCCGTTAAAGACGATACGATCTACATCATCTCTTGCAAAGGGCATTATGAATAATGTCTAAAACTCTTCATGTCAATTAATTTTTAATAGCCTTTTTCGTTTAGCTTTCTGTAATTATCACATCCTAACTGAAGCCCTAAATCACAAGCCTTGCCATGGTATTGTTTTGCAGTGGAAAAATCCTGTTTTACACCTTGGCCGGTTTCGTATAAAAACCCTAAGCTAGAGCAGCCAAAAGCATCTCCCCCATCACAAGCTTTTTGATAAAGCTCGGCAGCTTTGTGGTAGTTTTGCCTTAGGCCTTTACCGTTTTGGTATAAAGCTCCTAACCCAAAGCAACCCCTAGCTACTTCACTATCACAAGTTTTTTTAAACAGTTCAGTTGCTTTTTGGTAATTTTGTTTTACACCTTGGCCGGTTTCGTATAAAAACCCTAAGCTTCCACAACCCAAAGCCTCTCCCCCATCACAAGCTTTTTGATAAAATTCAGCTGCTTTTTGGTAGTTTTGTTTTACACCTTGACCGTTTTTGTATAAAACCCCTAAGTTAAAGCAACCTAAAGCCTCCTCGTCATCGCAACCTTTCTTAAATAATTCAGTTGCTTTTTGGTAATCTTGTTTTACACCTTGACCCTTTAAATATAAAGCCCCCAAACCAACACAACCCTTAACACTTCCCCCATCACAAGCTTTCTGTCATAATTCAGTTGCTTTTTGGTAATCCTGTTTTACACCATGACCTTCTGTGTATAAATGTCCTAAGCTTCCACAACCCAAAGCCTCTCCCCCATCACAAGCTTTTTGATAAAGCTCGGCAGCTTTTTGGTAGTCGCCTTTCTTGTAAGCTTCGCTTCCCGATTTAATAAGATCTTTGGAAAACCCAATAGAAAATAAAACTACAAGTAAAACTAAAATTCTTTTCATTTTTTATCTCTTTAATGTAACCTATATAGATGATATTTTGTCTTTTTTAAACTTAAATTATTATTAATTATATATTTATTTTTGTGATAAAATAGCATATATAAACTTACCTGCCATTTCCTATACTTTGGATATAAGCAGAATCTCTTACAAAGGGCATTATACATAATGTCTAAAACTTTTGACGCTACGGCTCTAGTAAGACCGTTTACGATTCTTTAAAATTCCGTATAATGCTTCGTGATCTCCTCTCTACTATGCCCCATGTCTAAAGAGGTTTGATACAAAGCTTCTAAAAGCGAGTATCCTTTTTTTGCAGCTGTGCTACCCTTTCTTGTGCAAATAGAAGCTTTTTCTTGCTTGCTTGACGTATTGATAGTGGAAGGAGAAGAGATTAGAGAGCCCGCGCCGATCGAAAAGAAAGTAAGGGTTAACGTAATCCTCCCTGAAAAACTACTAAAATCTATCAGCAAGCTAACGACCAATAGATCAGACTTTTTGAGCAAAGCCGCAAAGTACACGATAGATAACAAGATAGCTTTATAAAAAATGCCTAAAATAGGCGTTTTTTGCCGCAATATACGAAAATATTCGTATGTTTTTCGTATTGCGGTGAATTTCTACTCATGAAAATGTTTGTTTTCAATAGTAAAAGAGAAGAAAGCCCTAGTTTAGGGCTTTTTGGAATGGTATGTTTTTAGTTTAAGGTTTATGAGCGGCAAGGCCTGGCGAAGCTTAAAGTGCGGAATGCCCTATTTTAGGGGGTTTGGGGCTTAAGGATTTTTATGATGCAAGAACAAACGCAAACGGTCTATATCTTAAACCATTTGGGCTACGAAATAGACAAAAACGGCAAATTTAAGCTAAGGAGCGAGCATACGGCGTCGGCTTCAATAAAACCTCGCAACGGAAAAATCAAAGATTTCGGGAGCGGGTGGGGCGGCTCAGTGATCGATCTGATGGTAGAATTTCACAGCTACTCCAAAAAAGCCGATCGACTGATAATGCCTATACGCGATGAATTCGGAAATTGCTTGACCCTCTGGAAATACAACAAAAACCCGTCCCTTTTATGGGTCAAGACGGGAATATGATCCAGCTACCAAAGCTTATGTTTTCAAAAAACAGGAGACGTTGCCCATTTAATATGGCCGACCTAGTATCATACAGAAACGATCTGCAAGCGCCCATATTTTTAATGGAAGGCGAAAAAGATTGCCTTAACGCCTTGGCCAAAGGTTTAAGGGCGGTTACTTTGGGCTCGGCCAGCGCAAAAATAGAAGATAGATATTTGAATTTATTCAAAGATACGAATATGACGATATGTTACGATCACGACGAAGCCGGGGCAAACGGCGCAAAAGCCGTAAAAAAGCAGCTAACGGGCATTTGTAAAAATATAGAGATAATCGACTGGGAGAGAATATTTAAAAAAATGGGCTGGTCGCAGCCGATCAAAAAAGGCTTTGACTATACCGATTATCTCGTGGAAACCAAGCTGGCCAAAGAATAGGGCAAACAAATTCAACAAGATATCAAAGAAAGATAATACGCTTAGTTAAAGTACTCTATCTTATATTTATTTAATGTTATTAATAATAAATAAGTATATTTTAAACTTCAGTATACTAAAATAACATCAAGTATTTTAGCTAAGCGATTTTATTAAAAGGCTAAAATATGGCAAAACGTAAAAGAGAGTGGAACGAAGGCGGCGATAATTTATTCAGCGAAGCAAATTTAGCTCAAATGGATGCTATAAACCAGCGGCTAGACGAAGCGATAAAGGAAAGGACGGAAGATGGAAAAGAAGATCAAGATAGGCAAATACGAGCTAACGCAGGAGGAGATGAGAGAGGTATTGATGCTGTATCCTCGCCCGTCCCGGGAGGGGATGACGCCGGAGGAGGAGGACAAATATCTAGAAGCATACCTGGACGCGCAGAAGGAGCAGGACGAGGAGGCCTTGAAGAAATACCAGGAATATCTTCAAATAAGGGAGGATATGAGCAACGGTACGGGAATAGAACCGATGGAATTTCAAGTGGATTGGACGATGCTCAAAAGGACTCTGAACGAGAAAACATACGACCAAATCTTCAACGAGTGGATGAATACGGACGTGCCGTATTACCGCATGATGATAATACACAGATGGTGCAGGCACCTGGAGCTGATGGGTTACAGCCAGGAGAGCTTGAACGTAACCGCGACGGAGCTCTTGACGGCAGCGCAAATTCAAGAGAACGTAGAATTCAAAGTCTTTTCGACTCCGATAGCCAAACAAATGAGGGATGCGGGCAGTACGGATCTGGAGATACTAAAAGCGGCGGAGATCAATCTTTATCAGGGATACATAGAGACATTGCGAACGATGAAAATGGGCAAGGACAGGATATATCCATACTCCAGGCAACTCCTGGAGGAGAAGGTTTTTATTATGTAACGAGCACTGGCGACACCTCTCAGGCTTTGTCCTGGAGGACGAAGTCTGAGTCTCCAGGACAAAAGATATTAGACAGGCTTTTCGCCAAAGACGGGCAAGAGGTAAATTTCGTTGATTTTAAGGGCTTTAGGGCTAGCGGATATTATGAAAGAACACTTAACGCGGTAGTGTTTGAATTAGAAAATCTATCCACTGGAGATACTCTAGCTCCTTCAAATTTGACCTACAATCAGCAAAGCAGGACTTCTCTTATATGCGACGAAATTAAATTTAGCGGCTTTTTAGGCGTTTAAACAACTTCATAAACTCCATGGAAGAAACAATCGGCAAAAACGAGAAAAGAATATTGGAGCTCAAAATGCAAAACAACGACTTAAGGCGAATCATCTCCGAAAGTCAAGAGTATGGCCGCATGAATATCTTAGAACTCCTTAGAGAAGACGACAGGAAGATCAACGCGGAACTTGATAAAGTAGCCGTCAATAAAAATCATAAAAGCACCTTTGTCGCTAGATCGTTTGAGCTCTTGAAAGAACATTCCGAAAAAACCGTACAAAAACAAAAAATAGGCGATATTGCAAAAGGTGAAGATGTTGAGCGATAGGTAAACTGGAGGGGCAAGAGCTGCAACTTGCCCCACGATCTTAAATTTTTATTCCTCCGTATCCATTTTTTTATTGATCAACGAGCGTAGGAGTAAATTTTTGCTAATGAAATTTCTCTTGCAGTATTCCTCTACGAAATTATACTCGGCTTCGGTGCAGTATAGGGTTATACGCTTATTCGCCTTATTCGCCTCTTCAAGCCTGGGTCTGCCCATTCTTTCTTTTTTATCCTCTGAGCTAAACGTGCGGTTAGCCCCAGTTCCTTTTAAAACCGAATCTATATCTAGCTCCATATTTTTTGCCATGATTTATCCTTTCAATTTTGTAAGTAGCGATTGATATTCGTCAAAGAAAAGCTGGTAACTTCTTTGCGATAAAGCGTTTTCATTATAAAGCTCCGTAAATGATAACCCGGTATTAATAGCATTATTTACTATTTTAGAGTTTTTAAAGTAAAACATCGGAATATTTTCAAATCTGTTCTTCAAGTTAGAATTTAAAAACTCCAATTCTTTGTCGTCCTTGTAGTTGGTAGCTATTATTATAATGCCGGGGTTGACGTGCGAGATCTCCTCGACGGTTTCAACGGTCCTCAAAACGGCATTATAAGAAGGAGTACAAGGCACTATGATAGCTTTGCAGCCTTTTAAGATGTCCAGGACGCCTCCTGCGACGAATCCTCCGAAGTCGTAAACGCAATCGTCTATACTTTGAACTTTATCTAAAATTTTAGCCTTCTTGGGATAAATATTTTCTATGCATGATTTATCGTTTGATTGCAAAAAATACCCTAAATCCTTTGCTATACTAAAAGCAAACGGCGTTTTCCCTACGCCACCCTTCTTGTTGATTACGGCTATTTTCATTTTTTATCCTTATAAATCATAAGATATTTTACTTTAATATACTTTAAAATAAATTAGTATACTCTAATTTAAAGTATCTTATATTACCCTTAATTATATTAATATACTGTATTTTACAATAATAAAGTTTAAATTTCGTCTTTCTCTTTTATCTTTAAATTCTTTTAAAGGCTCTCCGACTGGTTTAACTTGTTGCAACGCAGGGGGCAATATTTACGTCAGCCAAATCGTTTGGCCTTTCTTTGTTGCCGCTATCTATAGTTTTAAACTGCGGCCTACTAAATTTGACTAGGGGCTTGAGTTTCTTTTCGGCTCTATCCAGAATGGATGCATCCCATTTCTTTTTAAACACAGTTTTTTCTTGAGCATATGTGCTTTTGCCGAGCTCGTTAGTCTTTTTAATTTTTTTTCTAAATTTAACCCTTACCTCCTCTTTGCCGGTGATTGCAAACCTGACGAATTCTCCCGTATAAATATTGTTTTCTTCTAAGCGCTTCAGAAATGAGAGAGGTAATAGGAGGCTATGACTTTTATGGATTGTTTGAATTATATTTTGCAGCAGTTTCTAAAAGGCTTCCCGCCCATAGCGAGCGATAGCGGTGAAACTAGGCTAACGGATCAAGTCCAAACATACGCGCAAGATATGAGAAGCCAAAGCTTTGACGATATGCCTATAACCATATCCGATTTTCTAAAAAATACCAAAATCATAAAGGAATTTTTAAAGAAAATTCTAGGGGACGGGCTTATGGGTCTACACAAGAACGAAACGCCGGATAGCATAGTGGATAAACTGGCACTAAGGCTGGAGGCGTTTCAAAAAGAAACCGTCCGCCCTAAAGGCGAAACGAATATCTAGCCTGATATTTTATTACTACAATTGGCTTCTTGGTTTATGCTAAAGAAAAGTCGTTTTTATCCGATATAGTCTTAAAGGATTGAAAATGATAAGCGGCTCAAATTTAAATATTTCTACGGCAAATTTCAAGTCAAATTTAACTCCTGCAGATAAAACCGCTAAGACGAATTTGGCGAACGAGCAAACGCAGGCTTCAAAAAGCAAAGAAGACGTAAAAAGACAAATTCAGATATATCAAAGCAGACCTATCAAGGAACTTGCGGACGAA
This sequence comes from Campylobacter massiliensis, assembly GCF_014253065.1. Lineage (NCBI taxonomy): Bacteria > Pseudomonadati > Campylobacterota > Epsilonproteobacteria > Campylobacterales > Campylobacteraceae > Campylobacter > Campylobacter massiliensis. The sequence continues at coordinate 694,316 of NZ_JACLZK010000002.1, read as the reverse complement.
GTTATCAAGGTGGACGAGAGCGAGGAAGGCTGGATAACTAAAGTCATAAACCAAATCGATGATATATTGTCTAAGAAATATACGCCCGAGCAGATAAAAACCCTGCGAGCCAAAGAGCCCGAAACCATGGAAGAAGCTGTAGAAGGCATGCTGGCGAGGTATTCTAGGTTATTACAATCCGATTCGATAGACGGCAAACCGACTATTTGGGGCAAGCTTTTGGGGCTCGGAACAAAAGAGGAGCAAGAGGAACTAAAAGCATTTAAAAACTCTTTGCCCGAAGACGCTGTGATGGGCAGCGTCGGAGCTGCTTTGCTACAAAGAACCGATATTAGTATAGAGGAATTTAAAAAACTATATGCGGAAGATATCGAGAAAACTACGAAAGCCCACAAAGAAGCCGTAGCAAAAATCAATCAAGAGATGAGAGAATACAACGAAAATTTAGCTAAGCAAAGAGCCGAAGCCAAATTTAAACCCATACAAGCCACAAGTAAAAGCAAAACATACGTAGATAAAGACATCAGACGAGAATTCTTTGAAAATTTCTTAAAAGCCGAACGCGAAAAAGGGACGGATATTTGGGATATTTTACAAAAGCTCAATAAAATAAATAAGGTCGATATTAATGTATAGGATATACTGCCGAAACGAATTTTAGGAGATCAAAAATGATAAATGGCTCAAATTTAAACATTTCTACGGCAAATTTCAAGTCAAATTTAACTCCTGCAGATAAAACCGCTAAGACGAATTTGGCGAACGAGCAAACGGAAATTGCAAAAGAACAAGACAAGGCAAAAGAAAAAAGCCAAATCGACGCCCTTATGCATATACCTATTAAAAATGCGGTAGAAAGCATCATAGATATAGACGAGAGCGAAAAAGGCTGGATAACAAAAACCATAGATAAAATAGACGGCATACTCTCTAAGAAATATACTGCGGACGAGAGGCGAGCGCTGTCGATGAAATATCCACCCGAGACCATGGATGGGGCAAAAGATTTGGTGTTACAGCTTTATGCGAATACTCTCAAAAGGTATTCAAAGGATGGCGAGCCGACTATCCAAGGTAAGCTTTTGGGGCTGGGCACCAAAGAGGAACGAGAGGAATTAATCGCTTTTAAAGACTCTTTACCAGAAGGAGCTACGATGAGCGACGTCGGAGCCAATTTGCTGTTAAGAACCGACATCAGTATAGAAGAATTTAAAAAACTCTATGCGGAAGATATCGAGAAAACCACGAAAGCCCACAAAGAAGCCGTAGCAAAAATCAATCAAGAGATGAGAGAATACAACGAAAATTTAGCTAAGCAAAGAGCCGAAGCCAAATTTAAACCCATACAAGCCACAAGTAAAAGCAAAACATACGTAGATAAAGACATCAGACGAGAATTCTTTGAAAATTTCTTAAAAGCCGAACGCAAAAAGGGGACGGATATAACTGAAATTTTAAATCAACTAGCAAAACTAGGCAAATTTGACGTAAAAGCATAAAGGATTAATATGATAAGCGGCGTAAACGGATTTAACGCAAACGTAAATTATGATTTTAGTAGCGCTCATGAGCGAAATTTAAAAGCACGCGAGGAAAAAGAGGCTATAAATTTAACCTCAAATCAGGCTTCGAATGTGGCGGTCGCACAGCCAAATTCGACAAATCAAGCGAACCCAAAAAATAGCGAAAACGTATCAAGCCTAAAAGCTGTCGACATAGGCTTTAACATCAAAGAGATGCAAGCGGCCATCAGGGAGATAAAAAAGCTCCCGCCCGGTGCACCGGCTAATATACGAGGCGTTTTTTCTCTGAGCGGATATACTCTGGACGAAAAGATAAGCGTATGGGGTAAGATAAGCGGGTTAGACGGCTCTTTTAGTAGGAGCGAAGCGGAAAATCTGAAGAAATTTATAAATAGTAGCGGGGCATTTGGTTTCGATAAGCTTACTCGGGATTTGGCGGAATACGATACGACCGACGTCGATGAATTTACGAAAAAATACATAAACCGCGAATACCCATTTTTGGGCATAGAATATAATGCAGGGAATAAGGGGATGGAAATCCTCGACTCCGATATGAGCGTGGACGAGTTTAAGGATAGGTGGGCTGAATATACCGTGCTGAAGCGTTTGGGCGAGAGCGGCGCGGAAAGAATATCCGTAGATGGCGAAAATATCACGATAGTCATTAATAAAAACAAGGCTCCCGTGGAGTTTAGGGAGCTTGAGAGTATCGAGTATAAGGACGAGCAGAGCAAAAAGGCGTTTATAAAATTCGTGCGGGATGCGATAGAAAAAGGTCTGGATATACAAAATCTACTTGAGGGCAGGGCTGAATTTAAGGAAAATACAAGCGAGGCGACGGCGTTTAAACCCATCCAAGCCACCAGTAAAAGCAAAACATACGTAGATAAAGACATCAGACGAGAATTCTTTGAAAATTTCCTGAAAGCCGAACGAGAAAAGGGGACGGATATAACTGAAATTTTAAGTCAACTAGCAAAACTAGGCAAATTTGACGTAAAAGCATAAAAGGATTAATATGATAAGCGGTGTAAACGGATTTAACGCAAACGTAAATTATGATTTTAGTAGCGCTCATGAGCGAAATTTAAAAGCACACGAGGAAAAAGAGGCTATAAATTTAACCTCAAATTCGGCGCCGTCTCGATCAAATTTGACCGAACCTATTGATTATTATGCTCTCGATCCTGACGAACTGGACGAAAACGAGCTTGCCGTTTGGGCGCAAAACGTAGAGTTTTCAAGACTAAACGACAAGCAGCAAAATAGGCTTCTTGCTATAAAAATGGGCTTTAAAAAACCGGTATATAAACCTTATGATCCCGTGGTTGTGCGTAAAGCGTATTCGCTAAGCGGCTATACGGAAGATGATAAAATCAGCGTTTGGGGCAAGATAAACGGGCTTGATCCAAACATGAGCAAGGGCGAGGTCGCAGAGCTAAAGAAATTTATAGATAGCACGAAGGTCTTGCAAAGCAATTCAAGCATGGAAAACGATGTTTTTAGCGTAGACGGGTTTATGAGTGCGTTTAATGTGGATCTAGGAAGCTTTGGCGTTGGCCACACAAAAGGTATCGGACTTAAAATGGCGGTCGATATGGCAAAGCTACTAGACTCCGATATGGATTTGGAAAAATTTAAAGATAAATGGCTTGAGGTTGCCGCCGAAAAGATACTAGGAGAGAATGCAAAGGTTAAAATCTCACTCAAAGACGGTAAGTTAAATTTTGACCGGATATCAGGAAAACGACCTGCGGTCTTTTGGGGACAAGAGATGGTAAAACAGGTGAGCTACGCAGACGAAGCAACTAAAAAAGAGTTTTTAAATTTCTTAAAAGATGCATTTAAAAAAGGCGAGAGCATCGCAGACATACTGCAAAATATAGCCCTAAGAGAAAGTGCAGTAAGCGATCAAGCTCCTAAAGAAACACCCGGAGAGAATAAATTTAAACCTATCCAGGCCACGAGTAAAAGCCAAACCTATGTTTATAAAGATATAAAGCGCGAGTTTTTCGAGAATTTCCTAAAAGCCGAACAGGAAAAGGGGACGGATATAATGGAAATACTGCGCAAAGTGGGCAATATTGGCAAGACGGATATTATCGCATAATGCCTAAAATCCATACACGAGTAAAGGTTTAAAAAGCATTTTAAATAAATATTTCGCCGAGTTTGGCGGATCGAGCGCTTACAGGGCAAGTGCCTATACGAACAAAAAGCGTACAACTTGGATGAAGCTACGCAAGCTGGTATTAGATTTTGCGGATCTGCGAAAATGGCAAATTTAGCTTTTTGTAGGCTTGCATGAACATGTAGGGCCTGCAACAAAATAGTGCATCCAATTAATCCCCCCCCCATGTTAAGATTATCTTTGGTTATAAAATTTCATATTCTTTTCCGTTTTCTCGTCAAATTTATCCAAAAGACTACTTTTAGCGACGCGATGAGTTTTTATAAATATTTTTAGAGCATCCTTGTATTTCGTTAAGGTCACAATTTAATTCGTCCTTATGTAGGTGGAGTAAATTTCTTGCGAATATTTTTTGATCTATTTGGTCCGATCGTTGTCGTATGGCACTGTGTATGCAAGACAAAATAACAGAGGTGGACTTAAAGGGATTTGAACCCTATGCCCTAAAAGGGATTTGAATTGAGAGAGAAAATCTTATCAAAATTTGTTCTTAAATTTGTCACAAATTTAAGACGGTTTTTGGTTATAAAATCACTTATAATATCGATATACCAGTATTTTATTTGTTACATAAAATTTCTAACTTTATTACATAAAATAATAGCAGATAAAGGTGAAAATTTGTATAATACAATTTAACATAAAAAACCCTGTATTTTGGGCTTTTAAAGGCAGCAAATGGCAACAAAAATATATAAGATGGCGGAAAGTCCCTCTCTGTCCGCCACCATACTATTTTCTCTGATTTTTTCTATTTCTTTATAGTTTATCTAAATACCTAAAATACGTCGTTTTAAGCAATATTATGCCTTATTTTGTTTACTTTTGATCTCTAAAAGTTGCCGTAATTTCCTCTCAATACTGCGTTACTCTAAGTGCGTTAGTTGTAAAAAAACTACGAATTGTAAAATGCGTCAGTTGCATAAAATATCGATTTTATCGTACTTCAAGCGCATTTTTACTAACGCGCCTTTGTTTTAAATCCCTAAATTTAGGGGTTTAAAATATCTAAAATCAATAAAAAGTGCGTTAGTAGCCCAAAAATTTGGCCACAAAAAGTGCGTTAGTTGGCTTAAAATAAACTAAAAGGTTAAAAAATGGAGGTTTCAACCGAAAAAGAAATAGAACGTATAAATATATTAGAAGGCAAAAAAGAGTTTAGTGTCAAGGGCATTAATGGCCTAAAGCTTTTTTGCTACGCTACAGGCGGAAAAATTTTTAAATTTAAATACCAGCTAGAAGGCGGTAACTATACAACTAAGACCTTAGGCGAGTGGATAAAGGCTGTTTATGGTATAAAACAAGCAGGCGATGACGCTATTGAGATTTTACGCAAGATAAAATCTGGAGAGGATGTATCCGGAAATAACTCTCTTGTTAAAAATTTCGGCGAACTTTGGGCTATATATAAAGAGGACGCTTTAAAAACCCAAAAATTTAAAACATTAAAATCGGAGATGAGTAGATTTGAGTTTAATTTGCTCGATATCGTAAAGCACGTGGATATAGAAACTATAAAAAAGCCATCAAAGGCAACTCCGTTATTTTTAAATGCGCTTAGATCGCTTCAGGACGAGGATAACCCAAAGAGCGACACTGTCAAAAAGGTTCTAGGCAGACTTAATCAGGTTTTTGATTTTGCGATTATAAAAGGAATCATCAAAGTAAATCCAACGCGAATACTTTCTCAAAATTTCTCCAAAAATTTATAAAGGTAGAGCAGACCCCAAGAAAAGCCATAGTCGATATAGATAAATTTAAAATTCTACTGACCGACATAAACGAATACTGGGGCAGCATTCATATCAAAAACTGTATAAAATGGGTAGCTATGTATGCACTTAGACCGTCAAATGCTAGGTTTATGAAATGGGAAGATGTTGATTTGCTAAAAAAGTGGCGCATAAAAAATACCGATATGAAGATGGGTGAAGAGTTTATTTTGCCTCTTACGGATGCGGCGATAGAGTTTTTAAGGGCTCAAAAAAGCTTTAGTACGCAAAAATCTCAGTATGTATTTGAAGGCGTAAAATACGGCGAGCCAATCAGCGACAATAGCATGCGCATAGCTCTAAAAAAGATAGGGTACGACGGAGTAATGGATATGCACGGGTTTAGAAGCTCGCTTAGAACTATTTTGTCTGAGCTAAATGTAGAAGAAAGGCTTGGTTTTAGCGAAGAAGTGCTGTCTCTTTGCATAGATCAATCACCGTTTACGCAATATCATAAAATCTGATTAAAGCTATCAAAGGGCGAAATTTGAAAAGGCAAAAAAGGGAGGTTTTTGAGTATTGGCATTCAAAAATCACAGAATGGGGACTAAAAATTTCATAAAATTTATTTTAAAATACAAAAATAGCCTCATGAAACAGCGATGAAATTTTATAAAAAACGATGTTTATCGCCAATTTTATGATACCTAGAAGCAATCCTTAAAAAGTCCAATCTAAAATATAAATTTATTATTTTTTAAGCCAACTCGCTATATAGATAAGTAGTTTTTGTATTATGAGTTGACTTATACTATACTTAAAATCATTAAATTTCGTAAAAATCATCAAAAATATTAATATCTATCTTAAGGATTCAGCGAGAAAAGTACACTATAATCGCGCAAAATTAAACTACTAGGAAATAGATATGATTTTAGAAAATCAATATATCAAAGACGAAGAAGTTGCCGAAGCACTAAACGTCACGCCAGATACTCTTGCTAAGTGGAGAATGAAAAATAATAACGGCCCTAAGCTACCTTATGTGAAAATAGGGCGAAGCATAATGTATCGCCGTGAAGCTATAGAGAAGTGGTTGCGAGAAAACGAAAGAATCGATACCAATACTACTTGATGCATTGCTATGGGTACTGTAATGCTAAGAAAGCTATTACTTAATTCTGCTTTTGAGTAAGTAGTTTTCTATTTAGTATTTTTTATGTATTCGAGCGAGCCCTACAAGTCAGAGCCTTGTAGGGCGTTAAAGAAGAAAAATGGCACATGACGAAAAAGAGACTTTGTTCTGGGATCATCTTGGGGGGATGTTTATTTAAATTTAAAAATGGCACCAAGTAAAACCTAATAGTCTAAAATTTAAGCCGTCAAATTTAACGGAACGTTTCCGCGCCAAAAGAGCGCAAATAAGCACCGGCGCGGAAAAATTTAAGCCAGCTTGGTCGCGTCTATGATGTTTAGATCAAGACCTAGCTGTTCGTTGCTAAGCCCGAGCGCAAGGCCCACTAGCTGCGAAAGGTTGATGATAGGCTTTCTCACGTCCGAGTTTTGCGCGTCTTGATAGCGCTCCTGATAGATGTCAAGCTGCATCTGGCAGAGCGGACAAGGCGTCACTACGCAATCAGCGCCGTTTTTGTCGGCATTGCCTACGATCTGGCTGGACATTTTTTGTACCGATTTTACCGCAGGATAGCTCGCGTGAAATCCGCAGCAGTCAAGCCTCTTTTCAAACGGCACGATCTTTGCGCCAATGGCTTCTACGACGGTTTCAAAGCTATTTGGGTTGGTTGAGCTCTCTTTAACCAGCTCTTTTTCGGGGCGCAGGCTGTGGCAACCGTAAAATAATGCGACCTTTAAATTTGAAAGCGGCTTTATGACCTTGGCTTTTAGGGTTTCGACGTTTTGATAAAGCACCCAAAGCAGGCTCGTTATCTCACTCGTGCCTTGATACTGCATGTTTCCTTCTTTTAAAAAGGTATTTATGCGCTCTTTTGCGCCTTTATCGAGGGCGTTTTTGGCCTTTGTGAGCGTGAGCATACAGGTGGAGCAGGTGGTGAGTACCGGCATATTCATCTGCTCGGCTAGAGCGATATTTCTAGCGTTTGCGACGAGCGCGGCCATCGGATCTATACACTGAGCTTGAGAGGCTCCACAGCAGCTCCAGCCTTTTATCTCGTGTAGTTTGATACCAAGGATCGGCGCGATCGCCTCGAGCGACATCTTGGATTCTTTTGCTGCTTGACTTAGGACGCAGCCAGGGAAAAATGCAAATTCGTTTTGTGCGCTCATCTCTTACTCCTTGCTCGCGGCGCGCGCGGCTTTTATCATTTTTACTAGGTCTTCGTGGCCTTCGATCTCATCGCCCTCAAATATATGCAGCGGATTCATCTTGCCAGCGCCCATTAAGTTAAAGGCGATGTCCATCTTGCCCATATTTTTGATGACGCCCTCGGAGCGAAGCGCGAGTTTGATCTCGTTTAGTCGCCCGGTGCCCTCTACAATATCGGTTAAAAACGCCGTCGCATGTCCCGGTCCTTCGCCCTCGTCAAGACCGTTTGCTACGGCTTTAACGCGTAAATTTGCGATATCGCTAAACGAGCTTATACCCTTTGGACAGCGATCGGCGCACTCTTGGCAGTGCACGCAGTTCCATAGCCCGTTCATGACGGAAGGTTTTACGTGTATCATCGGGTCTTTTGAGCGAGAGTCGGCCGCGGCGCGGTATGCGTGAGTAAATACGAACGGCTGCATATAGTCGCTAGCGTCCGCTTCTAGTTTGTTGCACTCGGACGCGCAGCAACCGCATAGGATGCAGTCCCACTGCTTTTTGATGCGATTTACTTCCTCTTGGGTCTGCTTACAGCCGTGTTTGTTTGAAAATGCCTCTTGCGGCGTGATGGTCGGTTTTATCTTGCGTAAATTTTCTATACTCGGCTCCCAGTCCACGACTAGATCGGAGATCACTCTAAAGTTATTTAGAGGCGAGATAGTCATGGAGCTAGGATTTTTATACTCCTCTAGCAGCTCCTCCATCTTGGTATCGCAGGCGAGATAGGAGTGGCCGTTTACTCTCACCGCGCAAGCACCGCATATCGCCATGCGGCAAGCAGCGGTAAAATTTAGCGTGATGTCTTGCGTGCGTTTGATGTGCTGTAGCAGACTTAATAGCGTCTGACCTTTTACTTCGTCCATGCTAAGCTCATAGGCTTGTTTATATTTTTGCTGTCCGTCGAAACGGTCGATGATAAATTTCATTAGTATTTCCTCTCTTCGACTGGATATTTCGTGATGACGACGTCTTTGTAGCTAAGCTGCGGTTTGCCGTCAACTAGCGTAACGATGCTGTGTTTTAAGAAATTTACGTCGTCGCGCTTCGGGTAGTCCTCTCTAGTGTGAGCGCCGCGGCTCTCGTTGCGATTTAGCGCTCCTAGGCACGCACAGCGCGCTAGTAGGATGAGATTTCCCAGCTCCAGATAGTCCGTGATCGCGGTGTTGTAGATAGGATTTGGATTTGGGATCTTTAGTGCATCGTATCTAGCCTGTATCTCCTCGAGCTTGATTTGTAGAGCTTCTAGTTTTTCTTTCGTTCTAAAGATACCCATATTGTCCCAATTTTGTTTGCCTAGCTCTTCTCGCAGATCATACATCTCGTTTGACGTGCCACCGCCACTGGTTAACTCTTTAAATTTAACTCTCCATTTTGCCGCCAGCTCGGCGCTAAGTTTGCCGGAACCAAAGCCCGTTCTCTTTGATGCGTATTCGCCTGCACCTTCGCCAGCTAGTTTGCCGGTTACCGCGGCATCGGTTAGGCTGTTTCCGCCTAGACGGTTTGCGCCGTGGATAGATGCGCACGACGTCTCTCCTGCGGCAAAAAGCCCAGACAAATGCGTGCTCATATCGTCAAATTTGGCTATCTCTATACCGCCCATCGAGTAGTGTGCGGTCGGGCGGATTTTTATCGGTTCTTTAACTAGGTCCATATTTTCAAAAAGTAGTCCGACGTGGCGGATCTGCGGTAGCTCGTGCATGATCTTTTCCTCGCCTAGATGTGTGACATCAAGCAGTACGTAAGATCCCATGCCCTCGCCGTAGCCGCGTCCCTCGCGGATCTCGGTCTCTATCGAGCGAGCTACGATGTCGCGCGGAGCTAGTTCCATTTTTTTAGAGTATCTAGACATAAAGCGCTCGCCTTGATTGTTTATCAGCTTGCCGCCTAGTCCGCGCGCTGCCTCCGTGATAAGCGCGCCGCCGTTTGCTACTCCGGTAGGGTGAAACTGAAGCATCTCCGGGTCTTTAAAAGCTACGCCTGCTCTAAGAGCGGCCGCTATACCGTCGCCAGAAGCGTTAAAAGGCGTAGAAGTTCGGTTAAAAAATACTCTCGTATAGCCGCCCGTAGCCAAAACCACGGCTTTTGCCAGCACCGGCACTACGTCGCCCGTTTGCATGTCTCTTAGCACCACGCCCTCGCATACGCCGTTATCCATACCGATATCTAGCAGGTAGTGATCGAGTAGAAATTTGACTCCAGTCGTGATCGCCTCGTCAAGGCAAGTATGCATCATAATAGAGCCCGTTTTGTCCGCGGCATAGTTGCAACGCTCAAATTTAGCCCCGCCCGCAAAACGGCGAGCTACGGTGCTGTCTTTTTGTCTATTAAACGGCATGCCGGCGTAGTCAAGCTCGTAGATGGCTTCGGTGGCCTTTTCGACAAATTTGATGATCGCGTCTTGATCGCCCAAAAAGTCGCTGCCTTTAACCGTGTCGTATGCATGAAGCTCGTGGCTGTCGCCGTGCTCAAAGTCTATGACGCCGTTTATACCGCCCTCGGCCATACAGGTAGCGTTTCTTGACGGCATACCTTTATTTACGACGACGATGGTTAAATTTGGATATTTTTTCCTTACGGCTACGGCAGCTCTTAGTCCGGCACCGCCGGAGCCCACGATCAGTACGTCGCAAGATGGAAGCCCGGCTTTGTTTCCGCTCTCTTTTTTGCCTGCGGAAACGCTAGCGCTCTCGCAGCCGCTAAGTGCCAAGGCTCCCGCGCCGATACAGGCCGTTTGCAGAAAGTCTCTTCTGCTAAATTTTTGTTCGCTCATTGATTTTCCTTTGAACTTTGAATTTTACTCGCAAAGTCGCATTTTTGCGCTCTGCACGCCTTTTATCCTCTGGCCCAGGTCTTACGTTTTCTGGCCTCCTTATTATTTGCTTAAATATTATATGTAACTTTTTAAATTAATTTCAGGATATTAACGCAAATTTTAATATAAGTCAAATATTATTTTATATATAATATGATAATTTTAATATTATGACAAAAGGCATAAAGTATGAATTTAAGGCAAATGGAGCTGGTTTTAAAGGTAGCTAGCGAAAAAAGCTTCACAAAAGCGGCAAATGCGCTCAAAGTCCCGCAGCCATCGCTATCGCAAAGCATTTTAAATTTAGAAAAAGAGATCGGCATGCCGCTTTTTAACCGCGAAACAAATCCCGTTTCTCTCACAAACGCGGGCGAAATTTATCTATCTAAAGCAAAGCTCGTTTTTGACGTACTAGAGGACTTAAATACCGAACTAAACGAGCTTGGCGGCGCAAAAAGAGGCAAGATCCGCATCGGATTTTCTCAAAACGGATACAACATGATCCCCGAGGCTTTGCCTAAATTTTGCAAAAGATTTAGCGGCGCGAACATAAAAGTCATGCAAATTTTCTCCACTCTAAAAATAAGAAAAATGATTATAGACGACGAGCTTGATATCGGTATGTTGATAATGCCTATCGACGCTAACGGCCTAAAATGCGAGGTTATTAAGACGCAGGATATGTTTGTAGCGCTACCTGCGCTGCATCCTCTCTCACTCAAATATAAAAATCAGGATACTAAAATCTCGCTAAAAGAGCTAAAAGACGAAAAATTTATCTTGCCTAAAGAGAGTCAAAGAAGCCGCGCGGAGATCGATTTAGCGTTTAAAAAGGCGGGCTTTGCGCCTAAAATTTTCTGCGAAACGGAGACCTTTGACATCGCAAACTCCATCGTGGCGTCCGGATACGGCGCGTGCTTTACGATACCGCAGTTTATCAAAGAGGATAAGGCCGATAAGGTGCGGCTTTTTGACATCGGCGAGCCGACGCTAGCCAAGACGCTGATTTTGGCCTATAAAGAGGATAAAAAGCTGTCAAAACTAGCGCAGGAATTTATCAAAATCGCAAAGGAAAGCTAAGTAAGATTTGCGCGTTTTTGATTTTTAGCTTTCAATTTAATGCGTAAAGCAAGAAATTTGGAAACAACGTGAGAGAGGAAGATGTTGCGTTAAATTCGGTATTTACCAACAGGAGTCGCTGTGATCTATTTTGATAGACGGGTTAAATTCGAGCTAAAGCCGGCGTCAAATTTATTTAGGCGGCGGTAAAATGAATTTGATAAAATTTGATCGTAAAGAACCTGGTTTTTACGGCTAGCGCTAAAAATGGTAGGGTTTTGCAAAATAAACTTAGCGTTCTAAATTTGGCAATAAAAACAGGATAAAAGCGCAGTAGATCAAAATAAATTTAACGGTTCGGCAAATTTGCAAAAAAGGCGGCAAATTTTATCTTGGTTGCCGCCTGAAAGCTAAATTTAGCCTAGTCTTTTATGTAAAATTTGAGAAAATCCCCATAGGTGTCTAGCTTGCGCGAGTTCTGTTTTTTCGAGTTTTGCTACCATCATCTCTTCGTTTTTACCTAGGCGCGAAACCACCTCGCCAAATGGGCTAATCAGCATCGAATCGCCGTAAAAGCTCCACTGCTCGCCGCTAGCGGCCTTGTGATTGCCGACGCGGTTTACGCGCAGGACGTAGACGTTGTTCGTAAAGGCGCGGGTCTTTAGCAACTCCTCCCAGCGCGACTCGCTAAAAAACGTGCACGCAGTGGGAACTACGACTGCATCGACTTTCTTGCGCGCCATATACGCCCATGCCGCGTCAAAATGCGCCTCAAAGCCAAACATCACGCCGATTTTAAATTTTTCGTAGCTAAAGACGGGTAAATTTAGCTCGCCATCCTCTTTGTTGGCAAAAAATTTCGCCTCGTTCCAGTGCGGGTAAGGCATCAAGATCTGCTGCTCGTAAAAGCGCGACGACGCGGGACTAAATCTCGCCGCGACCTTGATGAAACCTTTGCCTTTGGGTAGTACGAGCGGAGCTAGGATTTCTAGATTGTATTTTTGCGCCATCGCGGCAAGCGCGTGTTTTTTACGCTCGCTTTGTTCCTTGATGAGGCTTTTTGGCATGAGCTCGAGCTCTTTAAAAAAGCTGTTTAGCACGTACTCTCCGAGCACCACGAGTCTAGCGCCTTCGCCCGCGCAAATCCTAAAATAATAATCCAGCCGCGACTCGCTCATGGGCTGGGTCGGCAGCTGCAGGGCGCAAACGGCCGCGGTAGCGTTATTCATCGTCTGCATCCTTTACCACTAGCTTTGCGTTTTGCAGGATCTTGTCTGCTTCCTCGAGTAGCTTTTTGCCCTCTTTGTGCAGCTTAACGCTTTGCTCTAGGCTTAAATTTTCATCGCCGAGCTGTTTTAAAATTTCATTTGCTTTGGCGAGTTTGCTCTCAAAATCCTCGCTTAAATTTTCACTCATCTAAAACCTTTTTTATGATTTTTTCAAATTTATCTACTTCGACCAAAAACGCGTCGTGACCGTAGTCGCTGTCTATCTCGTGATAATCGCACGCCTTGCCGATACCCTGCAGCGTCTCGTGCATCTCGCGCATACAGCTTGGCGGAAATAGCATATCGCCGTTAAATGCGACCAGCGTAACCTTGGCGCAAATAGGCAAAAGAGCGTGCGCCAGGTCGTCGTAGTGGCGCGTGCAGTCAAAGATATTCATCATCTTTACGATGTAAAGGTAGCTCAGCGGGTCAAAGCGCTTAGGAAAGCCGTGGCCGTTGTACTCCATATAGCGATCGACCTGAAACCGGCCCGTAAGCTCGTAAAGGCCGTCCGTTTCGACGTAGTTGCGGCCAAATTTTGAGTCCATGGAGCTAGGCGAGAGAAAGCTGATGTGCCCAGCCATGCGTCCTAGCGCCATGCCTGTTAGCCCCTGTGCGGCGATGTCGTTTTCGTCGTATTGGCCGTCTTTGAAGCCCGGATCGCGCAGGATGCCCTCGATCGCGATTTTGTTAAACGCGATCGCCCAAGCCTTGCTCTGATAAGTGCTGGCTAGGATGATGACGTTTTTGGCGAAATTTGGAAACTCGATCGCAAAGCAAAGTGCTTGCATACCGCCTAGGCTGCCGCCCACGACCGCATGCGCTCGCTCGATGCCCAGGTGCTCAAAAAGCCTCATCTGCGCCTTTACGACGTCGCTGATGGTTAGCACCGGAAAGCGCAAACGATACTGCTTGCCCGTGCTTTTTTCGATACTGAGCGGATTTGTCGAGCCGAAATTTGAGCCGAGGATATTTACGCAGATGACGAAAAATTTGCTCGTATCTATGCCCTTGCCATCGCCCACTAGTGCGTCCCACCAGCCGAATTTTTGCTCGTTTTCGTATCTGCCTGCGGCGTGGTGGCTACCGGTTAGCGCGTGGCAGACGACTATGACGTTGCTTTTATCTTTGTTTAGCTCGCCGTAAGTTTCGTAAGCGAGCTCAAATTCGGGTAAAATTCGGCCGCTCTCCAGATAGAGCGGCTCATTAAATTTTACTTTGCCGGTTTTTAAATTTAGCACTAATTGACTTTGTAGTTAGGGGCTTCTTGCGTTATGACGACGTCGTGGACGTGGCTCTCTTTTAGGCCTGCGCTCGTGATCTCGACGAACTGGGCTTTTTCCTGAAGCGTTTTGATATCTTTTGAACCCATGTAGCCCATCGCGCTTCGTAGGCCGCCAACTAGCTGATGCACGACCTCTTTTATGCTACCCGCAAACGGTACGCGGCCCTCGATACCCTCAGGCACGAGTTTATCTTGAGCGGTGCCTTCTTGGAAATATCTATCGCTGCTGCCTTTCGTCATCGCGCCGATACTTCCCATGCCGCGGTAGACTTTGTACTGGCGTCCCTGGAATGTTATCACCTCGCCCGGAGTCTCCTCGCAGCCTGCTAGCAAGCTACCAGCCATCACGCAGCTAGCGCCTGCGGCTAGGGCTTTGGCTACGTCGCCCGAGTACTTTAGTCCGCCGTCTGCGATGACGGGGATGCCGTATTTCGCAGCTTCGGCTGAGCAGCTATCGACGGCGAAAATTTGAGGTACGCCAATGCCCGCTACTACGCGAGTGGTGCAGATGGAGCCCGGTCCTATGCCTACTTTGATACCGTCGGCGCCTGCTTCCGCTAGGTCTTTGACGGCGGCCGGGTTTGCGATATTTCCAGCGACGACGTCTACTTTTAGCTCGGCTTTGACTTGTCTTAGCGTGTCTAGTACGCCTTTTGAGTGGCCGTGAGCGGAGTCGATGACGATGACGTCTACGCCGGCTTCCGCTAGGGCTTTTGCTCTATCCATTTGCCCGACGCCGATAGCTGCTGCCACGCGGAGCCTGCCGTATGCGTCTTTGTTTGCGTTTGGATACTCTTTGCGTTTTTTTAGATCTTTTATGGTTATGAGGCCTTCTAGGTGGCCGTCTTTATCGACGATAGGTAGTTTTTCTACGCGGTTTTGAGAGAAAATTTTCTCCGCATCGTCTAGCGTGCAGCCCTTTGGAGCGGTGATTAGCGGGGCTTTGGTCATCCTGTCTTTTACGAGGACGCTTCTATCGTTCTCAAATCTCAAATCGCGGTTGGTTAGGATTCCTATCAGTTTATTTTCCTCGTCTACGACGGGAACGCCCGAGATATGTAGATCCGCCATCATATCAAGCGCGGAGCCTACGCTGGCATTTGGCGAGATGGAGATAGGATCGATGATTACGCCGCTTTCGCTTTTTTTCACGCGGCGGACTTCTTTGACCTGGCTTTGTATGTCCATATTTTTATGTATGACGCCGATACCGCCCAGGCGCGCCATCATGATCGCCGCGCGGTGCTCGGTGACGGTGTCCATCGCAGCCGATACGATCGGGATGTTTAGCTCCACGTTTCTGCTAAAGCGCGTTTTTATGTCTACTTGTTTAGGCAAAATTTCGGAGTACTGCGGGACGAGCAAAACGTCGTCAAAGGTGAGAGCCTTCGTAACTATCTTCATGCGTTTATCCTTTTATAGAGTTTTCTAAACTAAGCGCGCCTTCTAGCAGCGTTTTTTCGTCCCACGCCTTTGCGATGAGCTGAGCCGAGACGTTTAGGCCGTCAGCGTCCTTGGCTACCGGAACCGAGATGGCGGGTAGGCCGGCTAAATTTACGCTGATCGTATAGATGTCTGATAGATAGGAGTCTAGCGGGTTTTTTAGTTCGCCGAATTTATACGCCGTGCTAGGGGCGACCGGCATCAAAATGAGGTCGCATTCGCTCAAAATTCGCTCGTACTTAGCCTTAGTGTGGGCGCGAGCTTTTTGCGCTTTGATGTAGTATGCGTCGTAGTATCCGCTACTAAGTACGAAAGTACCGAGCAAAATTCGCTTTTTTACCTCTTCGCCAAATCCCTCCGAGCGGGAGTTGATGTAGAGCTCTTTTAAGTTTTTAGCTTCGGCTCTGCGTCCGTATCTTATGCCGTCAAAGCGGCTAAGATTTGCGCTAGCTTCGGCTGTGGCGATGATGTAGTAGGTTGCGATGTCGCATTTTGAGTTTTCTAAATTTTTATAGATTATTTTGTGGCCTGCGGCTTTTAAAATTTCTACCGCTTTTAAAAGCGCCTTTTTGGTCTCTTCCGAGGCTTCGTTTATGTAGTTTTCGATGACGCAGATCGTGAGTTTTTTATCCGCGTTTAGCTTGTCCGCGACGCTCTCAAATTTGATATCCGCGCTCGTACTATCCTTGTCGTCGTGTCCCGCGATGATATCGTATAGGATCGCGGCGTCCTCGACGTTTTGCGTTATCGGGCCGATCTGATCTAGCGAGCTAGAGTATGAGCCCAGACCGTAGCGGCTCACGCGTCCGTAGGTCGGCTTTAGTCCCACGCAACCGCAAAATGCCGCAGGCTGGCGTATCGAGCCGCCTGTATCGCTTCCTAGAGCAGCCACCGCTAGCCCTGCGCCGACCGCGGCAGCCGAGCCGCCCGAGCTACCGCCCGCCACTCTTTCGCGGTTTAGCGGATTTAGTGTTTTACCGTAGTAGCTGTTTTCGGTCGTGTTTCCCATGGCGAATTCGTCCATATTCGTACGGCCAAAAGGCGCCAAGCCCGCTGCTAGCAGCTTTTCTATAACCGTCGCGTTATAAGGCGCGATGTAGCCTTGTAAAATTTTAGACGCGCTCGTTACGCTCCAGCCTTTTACCTGGATGTTGTCTTTTATGGCGATCGGCACGCCCGCGCCCAGTTTATCAAGTGGCAAATTTGCCAACTGCTCGACGTAAGCGCCAAGCTCTCTATCTGCGAAAATTTTCTTTTCCAGCTCATTTCTAAGCTCGGCTACTTCGCCGGCGCTTAGCTTTAGAGCCTCTTTTAAAGTTATCATTTTTTATCCTTAAATTTATTTACCGCTACGATACCTGCGGCTGTGACCGCGAGGATGGCCGCGATGGTTGCCGCGACGAACCAAGCGGAGATAGGCTCAGACATTTTTTAATACCTTTTCGCATCTCGGGCAGGTTTCTCCGTCGTGCTTAGCGGTAAATTTCCAACATCTCGGGCACTTGTGGCGCGTCGATAAAACGAGTTTAAATTTATCGTTTCCGACGTCAAATTCAGCTAGACTGTCGCTGCCGTCTAGGCTCTGGACGTCGCTAACCATATACCAGTCGCTGATCTCGTTTATATCCTCGCTCAGGATCAAATTTGAGCTGGTTTGCAGCACTAGCTCGAGGGTTGATTTTATCTTTTTGTCTTTTTTGAGTACGTCGATTAGCTCGAAAAACTTCTCGCGGCTAGCGACTAGCAGCTCGTCGTCTACGTTAAACTCAAAATCTAGCGGCGCGTACTCTAGATCAAATGCATCCGCCGCGCCGTTTTTTATGATCTTAGGCGCATAGTCCATCGCCTCATCCACGGTGTACGTTAGCGTCGGAGCGATGAGCGGTAGGAGCGCTCTTGTGATTAGCGCCATGGCGCTTTGAGCCGAGCGGCGCGTATCGCTGTCTTTGGCGTCGCAGTATAGGCGGTCTTTGCAGATATCAAGGTATATGCCGCTTAAATCAGCGCTTAAGAAATTCATCAGCAGGCTAAAGCCCTTTGAAAAATCGTAGTTTCTAAACGCAGCTTCGGTCTCGTCGAATGTTTTTTTCGCGCGGCTTAGTATCCAGCGGTCTAGGATGTTGAAATTTGAGGTTTCGATATCCTCTAGATCGTTTACGTTGGCTAGTAGAAATCTTATCGTATTGCGTATTTTTCGGTACTGCTCGCTTACTTGTTTTAGGATGTTTTCGCTGATTTTTAGGTCGCTGGAGTAGTCGCTAAGCGCAACCCAAAGGCGCAAAATTTCCACGCCGTAGGTTTTAGCGACGTCTGCGGGAGCTACGACGTTGCCCTTGCTTTTACTCATCTTTTGACCGTTTTCATCGACGGTAAAGCCGTGCGTGAGCACGCTTCTATACGGCGCTCGTCCTTGCGCAGCGCAGCTTAGTAGTAGCGAGCTTTGGAACCAGCCTCTGTGCTGATCGCTGCCCTCTAGATACATATCGGACGGATAGCTACCCGCATCGTAGTCGCCGCTTTTTAGCACAGCAGCCCACGTCGAGCCGCTGTCAAACCAGACGTCTAGGATGTCCATCACTTTTTCTAAATTTTGCGGCTCAAATTTGCAGTTTGCGGGCAAGAGATCTTTTATCTCGCTGTCCCACCACGCGTCAGCGCCTTTTTGCTCAAATATCGCCGCGACGTTATCTAAAATTTCATCGTCAAATATCGGCTCTTTGGTATCCTTATGCCTAAAAAACGCTATCGGCACGCCCCAGTCTCTTTGGCGTGAGATGCACCAGTCGGGACGATTTTCTATCATCGAGCCTATCCTTTTTACACCGCTTGCCGGATAAAATTTGACGTTTTCAAGCTCTTTTAGCGCGACTTCTCGTAGTGTTTTGCCCTCGATTTTCGGCTCGTCCATAGCGATAAACCACTGCTTTGTAGCGCGGTAGATAACGGGCTTATGCGTCCTCCAGCAAAACGGATACGAGTGGACGAATTTGCTAACTTTTAGCAAATTTGAGCCTAGAAGCTCTAAAATTTTCTCGTTTGCTTTAAAGATATGCATGCCGATTAGTTCGTCTGCTACGCCGTCTGGAAATAACTTTTTGGCCTTTAGCGTCTCGTCGTACAGACCGCCTTCATCGACGGGCATGATGACTTCGATGCCGTATTTTAGGCTCACGTGGTAGTCGTCCTCGCCGTGACCGGGAGCGGTGTGTACCAGACCCGTACCGCCGTCCATCGTGACGTGATCGCCTAGTATAAATAGCGATTTTCTGCCGTTTAGCGGATTTACCGCGTGCAGGTTTTCAAGCTCGGCGGCGGCGAATTCTTTTAAAATTTCGCCCTTAGTTAGCCCTTCTTTTTCTAGTTCGCCAAGCATCTCTTTGGCAAATATCAAATTTTCAGCCGTTAAAACGTAAATTTCGCTCGGGTTTAGCGAGATGGCTTGGTTTGCCGGCAGCGTCCAAGGCGTGGTCGTCCAAATGACTGCTCGAGCGTCTTTTGCGCCGATTTTTGCGGCGGCTTCCTCGCCTAGCTTAAAGGCTACGTAGATGCTGTAGTCTTCTTTGTCTTCGTACTCGACCTCGGCTTCGGCTAGAGCGCTTCTAGCCGCCCAGCTCCAGTACACCGGCTTGCTTCGTTCGATCAAAAGTCCGCGTTTGGCGACTTTGCAAAGCGTTTTGTAAATTTCGGCTTCAAATTTAAATTTCATCGTCAGATACGGGTCGTCCCAGTCGCTAGCGACACCTAGCTGTTTAAAGCTCTCCTTTTGCACCTCGATAAACTCTCTGGCGTGCTCGCGGCAAAGCTCGCGGATTTGCGTTTTGCTAAGGCTTTTTTTCTTATCGCCCAGTTTTACCTCGACTTGCTGCTCGATCGGTAGTCCGTGGCAGTCCCAGCCAGGCGTAAACCTCACGTTTTCGCCGAAGAAATAGTGCGTTTTTAAGATGATGTCTTTTAGGGTTTTGTTTAGCGCGTGTCCGATGTGGATGTTGCCGTTGGCGTAGGGAGGGCCGTCGTGCAGAGTGAAGCTTTTAGCGGCTTTTTGCCTTTTGGCTTTCATTTTTTCGTAGATTTTTCTATCGTCAAACCACGATTTTAAGCGTTTGGGTTCGTTTTCCGGCAGGTTGCCGCGCATGGGAAATTCGGTGTTTGGAAGCAATAATGTATCTTTGTAATCCATAGGTTCGCCTTGAAGTAAAAAATTGGTAGATTTTATCCAAACGGCGATTAAACGCTACTGAAAAAACGCTATTTTAAGCTAAATTTATGTAAGATGTTTTCGGCTTTTAAAGGAGAAAACAGTGAAAAACGCACTACTGATCATCGGCGAAGATATCGGCGTAAACGCGCCTTTTTTGGATTATATTTTTTGCGCTTACAAGCGGCATTTCGGCGAGCTGGGCGAGTTTAGGTTCGTTAGCAAAAGCGACAAGGAGTTGCCGTTTATCATCGAGCATCTTTGCGCGCGTTCGGACAGCCTTTGTATCTACGCGTCGAGTCAAAACTGCTCCGTCGCGGCTAAAATTTTAGCTACGTTAAGCGGCGATATTTTGGAGCTAAAATCCCCGCAAATGCTAGCTCCGAGTAGGGCTGAAAAATTTAGCGACGAGGGCTTTTTAATCAAACTAAATCAAACTTACGTAAATTTACTAAAGGCCGACGCGAACCAAAAACTGCCTGCCATAGATATCAAAACGCAGCGAGATTTCGGCTACTTTCATCTGGTCGATATCGACGAGGAGAGCGCGAAAATCCTGCTCGAACCGCTGGCAAAAACGTATGAAGTGCAGATTTATTCGTCTCAAATTTTATCAAATTTGGCTCTAATCAGAGTAGAGGCGAACAAATTTGGCCAAACCGGCGGCTTTATAAACGGTGCGAAAAATCTATTTTCGGGCAAATTTTTTGAAGGCGAGGATGTTTTCCGTCACGTTGCGAGCACGCTTATAGCAAGCGGGCTAAAGCTTACATTTGCCGAGTCTTGCACGGCCGGGCTTGCCGCGGCTAAATTTGGCGCTTTTGCGGGGGTTTCGGCGGCGTTTAACGGCTCGCTAGTGACCTACGCAAACGAGATGAAACGCGACTGGCTGGGCGTTAGCGATGAAATTTTACAAACCTACGGCGCAGTGAGCGAGCAGTGCGTGATGGCGATGCTAAAAGGCGCGCTAAAGGCGAGCGAATCGGACTTTTCGCTAGCTATCAGCGGGATCGCGGGACCTGACGGCGGTAGCGAGGCAAAGCCCGTGGGGACGGTATTTGTAGGAGCTTATGCAAAAGACGGCGAGTGCATCATCGAGAGGCTAAATTTAAACGGAGATCGCAACTACATAAGAGAGCAAAGCGCGCTGGCGGCGTATGTTTGCTTGCTAAAGCTAAAGCCGAGACTATTTTTGTCGTAAATTTTGGTCAAATTCGGTGAAATTTACGCTCGCTAAAATTTAAAGCGGTACGCTTTTGTTGTATTAAATTTTATAAGAAACGGTGACGATTTTTGCGTTAAGCATGGCGGCGAGTTTAAATTTACCGCCGTCTTACGCGCGAGTGGAGCACAGATCGGCTCCGCCAAACTTAAAATTTAGCGCAAATTTAAGCCTGACGGATGAAATTTGTAAAGTAAAACCGCGGATTATTTTTGATACGGTACGGTTTCGTAGCCTTGATTTATGAGGCTACCCATGCCGCCGTCAAGATTTATTATATTTAGCTCCGGCGAGTCTATCATCATCGCCGCCGCAGCGCTTCTGCGTCCGCTTCTGCATATGAGCGCGACCGGTTTTTTTAGATCGACATTGGCTTTAAGCTCGTTCAAAAATCCCTCTTTATCGGTTGCGTTAAAAGTGATAGTCTTTGCGCCCTTTATCACGCCCGTTTCCATCCATTCAGCAGGCGTCCTGATATCTACGATCTGCTCGTAGTTTTTGATCGCCTCGGGACTAACTTGAACCGTAGAAATTTCCGCAAAAGCCATCGCCGCAGCCGCTCCTAAAAGTAAAATTTTTCTCATTTTATCTCCTTAAATTTGACGGCGTGAATATTAGCACTCATTTTTAAATATTTTGTCATTCTAAAATCACTCCGGCATAAATTTTTCTTTTTTAATAATTAATATTACTTTCATCGGTCAGACGCTATAATCGCAAAATCACATCAATACAAAGGACAAAAATGAAAAAAAGTTTTTTCGCGCTTAGCTTGTTTTCAAGCTTTTTGTTTGCCGCGGAGGTAAATATCTACTCTGCGCGCCACTACGACGCCGACAGCGAGCTTTATAAGCTTTTTGAGCAAAAGACGGGCATTAAGGTAAACGCCACTCAGGCAAAAGCCGGCGAGCTAATCAAAAAGCTCGAAGTCGAAGGGGGTAGCTCTGCGGCGGATATTTTCATCACCGCAGACGCGGGAAATTTCTACACCGCAAAGACTAAAGGCGTGCTGCAACCGGTCAAATCTGAAACTCTGGAAAAAATAGTCCCGGAGCAGTATAGAGACAACGACGGCCAGTGGTTTGCTATCTCAAAACGCGCTAGAGTCATCGTTTATGATAAAAGGGACTTCGATCCTAAAGGCATCAAAGACTACGAGGATTTGACAAAACCGGAGCTAAAAGGCAAACTGCTAATCAGAAGCGCGACGGCTCCATATAGCAAATCTCTGCTGGCTGCTATCATCGAAGCCGACGGTAAAGACGCGGCTGCTAAATGGGCGGAAGGCGCACTAAAAAATCTAGCCCGCGATCCAAAAGGCGGCGATAGGGATCAGGCTAAGGCTATTTACGCAGGCGAGGGCGACGTAGCGGTGATGAATACCTACTACATAGGCCTCATGCTAACATCTCCGAAAGCCGAAGACGTGGAGGCTGCTAAGAATCTGGGCATAATTTTCCCAAATCAGGACAACCGCGGTACGCACGTAAATATCAGCGGCATCGCGCTAACCAAAGCTGCTAAAAATAAAGAAAATGCAGTTAAATTTATGGAGTTTATGGTGAGCCCTGAGGCGCAAAAGATACTCGCTGGTATAAATTTCGAGTATCCGATCAACGCAGAGGTCGAACCTAGCGACATTGTAAAGGGCTTTGGTAAATTTAAAGAAGACTCCACTCCACTTTATAAAAGCGTGCAAAACACGAACGAGGCTATTAAAATTTACGACGTAGCCGGCTGGAAATAATGAAAGTAAAATTCGGGGCGATCTTTATCGCCCTTATCGTTTTAATCCCTATTTTTAGCATATTTTTCGAGATCGCTTTGGGCGACTACTCCTTGCTCGAGCACTTTTTTAAGTATCTTTTTATGAGGTATATCCAAGGTACTTTTGCGGTTGCGGCAGGCGTTTTGGCGCTTAGTCTCGTTATCGCCGTGGTTTCTGCGTGGCTGGTGGCGAACTACCGCTTCGCACTCTCAAATTTTTTTGAATATGCCCTCATCCTTCCGTTTGCGATTCCTGCTTATATATTTAGCTTTTGCTACGTCGGGATTATGGATTACGGCGGATATTTTCATCAAATTTTCGGCTTTAGGCTAGAGTTTATGAATATCTACGGAGCGATTTTCGTGCTGTCGTTGTCGCTTTATCCATATATCTATATGTTTGCCAAAACCTCGTTTAAAACGCAGTCCGCAGCGATTTACGACGTTTGTAAAATTTACAAGCTCTCAGGCACGGCCGTGTTTTTTAGGGTTGCGATATTTTTGTCACGCCCGGCGATCGTGGGCGGAGCGATGCTCGTGCTCATGGAGACGCTTAGCGACTACGGCACGGCTGCGTATTACGGCGTAGAGACTTTTAGCGCGGGCATTTTTAAGCTATGGTTTGATATGGGCGACTCGTACTCCGCGTCCGTGCTAGCGGGACTTTTGATGATGTTTGTGTTTGTTTTGATGATATTTGAGCACGTTAATAAAAACTCTAAAAAATATAGCTTCTCCACGCACGACACCTCCAAATTTACGCAAAAGCGCGAGCTTGGTAAATTCGGCTCGGCGGCTGCGTTTTTATGGTGCGCGAGCGTGTTTTGCCTGGCGTTTGCGTTTCCTTTTACCTGGCTTTTGTATTGGAGTATTCACGAGCTAGATAGTTTTAAATTTGAGTTCGTGCAGATGGCGGCAAATTCGCTACTGATGGCTGCAGGCGCGGCGATACTCATCACGGCGGTGAGTTTTTTCCTCGTTTTTGCTACGAGACTCATAAAAAATAAAGCGCTAAACGCCTTTTTGCTAAAATCAGTCTCGCTAGGATACGCGCTACCGGGCGCTAGTATTGGGCTTTGCGTGATGATAGTTTTTGGTTACGTTGACCGAAATTTCGGCACGCATCTGCTCTCGTCCAGCTTTGTGGTGCTGATTTTTGGCTACGTCGTGCGGTTTTTGGCGACCTCGATATATGCTGTTGAGAGCGGATACGCCAAGATCCCGGCAAACATCGACGACGCCGCGCTTTTGCTAAACGGCTCGCGGTTAAATTTGTTTTTCAAAGTGCATTTTCCGCTACTTCGCCACTTTTTCTTTCTCTCGCTCATCGTCGTTTTTATCGACATCATCAAGGAGCTGCCGCTTAGCCTCATTTTGCGGCCTTTGGGCTTTGAGACGCTTAGTATTAGGGCGTTTTTCTATGCCGCCGACGAGAGGCTTTATGCTGCGGCTCTGCCGTCGTTTCTCATCGTTTCGATGTCGCTAGTAGCTGTTCTTTGGCTCGAGATAATCTCCAGAAAAAAACAAGAAAGATAAAAACATGGCTGAAATTTTAAAAATCGTAAATTTAAACAAGAAGTTCGGAAATTTAGAGGTCTTAAAAGACGTAAATTTAAGCCTTAACGAGGGCGAAATTTTAAGCATTTTAGGCGATAGCGGTTGCGGCAAAAGCACGCTTTTGCGTATAATCGCGGGGCTTGAGACGCCAAGCGGCGGGCAAATCACCGTCAAAGAGGGCTGCGGCACCGCGATGATGTTTCAGAGCTACGCGCTTTTTCCGCATTTAAGCGTTTGCAAAAACGTGGAATTTGCGCTGTGGCGGCTGCCTAGCACCGAGCGAACCGCAAGGAGCGCGCAACTGCTGGAGAAATTTAAAATCGCCGAACTAAAAGACAAAACCCCAGATCAAATTTCGGGCGGTCAGGCGCAGAGGACTGCATTTGCCAGAGCCGTAGCAAACCGCGAAAAGCTACTTTTGCTCGACGAGCCATTCGCAAACCTCGACCGCAGCCTAAAAAGCGCGCTAAGAGGCGAGCTAAAACAGATGATAAAGGCAAACGGCATCAGCGCGGTCATGGTAACGCACGACAAGGAGGACGCCTTTTTGCTAAGCGATAAAATCGCGCTGATAAAAGGCGGCAAGGTTTTGGCCTTCGGCGCGCCTAGGGAGCTGTATTTTAGCCCCGCATCTTACGAAATCGCCTGCTTTTTGGGCGATATGAATTTGATCGATGAGCGGGATGCGCAAAGCTTGCCGGCCGAATTTAGAACGTGGCTGGAGGAGAGAAAATTTATGTTTCGCCCGGAGCTAATAATAAGCGGCGAAACATACGAAGCAGACGTGGTAGAAGCAAAATTTTTAGGCGCATTTTACGAACTAAATTTGGAGTTTTGCGGGGTCAAATTTAAAGCCGTAGTTAGCTCAAATTTGCAGATTTGCGATAAATTTAAATTTGACCTAGCTTAAATTTGGACGGGCTTAGTATAGCCGCGCGATTTTTTATCGTCAAATTTGCCTAAAATGCAAATTTGACGAATTTGGCTTAGTCTTGATTGCGGTTTTCGACGTAATCCACTCTCGACCAGGCAAGCACGTAGATAAATCCTAGCGCCAGGTAGATGCCAAGCACCGCAAGCTCGATAGGATAGGGATCGCGCAGGGCTTTGGTGAGTAAAAGCTTTAGCGCCGCAGCGATTAGCGTGCCGACTACGCAAAGCACCGCGTAGCCTGAAAACAGGGCGTTTTGCGTGACGGCGCCGAGTTTTAAATTTATCTTTATCCAAAGCAAAAACGCAAGTACCGCCACGGCGCAAATGACGAAAAATAGGACCTTGTGCGTGCTAGCGGGAGCGTAGTTTGTGCTAAAACTTAGCAAAATCATCGCGCTGCTAATAGCGATAAAAATGCGGTAAAGCTTAAACACTCCTCCGCCTGCGAGTTTGTTTATCTTCGATATCGCGCCGTAAAGGCAGATAACGGAGACGAACAACATCGCTACGCGCGCGCTCGTTGCGATATCAAAGAGGCTTTTAGGTAAAACCATCTCTTGCGAGAGTAAATTTAAAATAACCAAAATTCCGGACGTCATACCTAGCGCTCTTGCCGTACTTATGCGCTTTATGAAGTTTTCTTGCACGTTTTGCCTTTTGTTAATTTAATAAAAATTTTACACAAACAAGCTTAAAATTTTTATTAAATTTGGCTCAAGCAAACTGGTAAAAATCGCGGCGTAAAAATATAAAAAAGCGAAGTCGCGAGCAGGAAAATGTATCGTTTGCGTAAAATTTGAGTGCATGAAACGAAAAATGATTTTGACATCGCGAGCGTAAAAATAGAATGTGTGCTAGGTAAATTTAGGCGGCTTATGCAGAGTTTATTAAGTATCGCAAACCTCGCAAACCGCGTAAACAGTGATATAAATTTAAAATCGGCAAATTTTACTCCATGTAAATTTCAAAAATACATAAAATTTTACACACAGTTCAAATTTTTGCCGATTAAAATAAAAGCTACCTCACTTGCGCGCTGAAAATTTGCGTGATGCTGGGGATTTGTTTGCCCGCAACGTCAAATTCCGCCGTTTTCATCCGCACGCGGTAGAGCGCATTTAAATTTTCCTCATTTAAAACCTCGGCGCTAAGCCCGTAAACGTAGCTAAGATCGTCTTTTAAAATGAGCGTGCGATCGGCGACCGCAAGGGCGTGGTTAGGCTGATGGGTGGTAAAAACTATGCTCGCATCGCTATTTGAGCGTAGATTTGCGATGAGGCTTAGCACGCGGTCTTGGTTTTTGATATCAAGCGCGCTGGCAGGCTCGTCCAAAAACAGAATTTCGCTTTTGCTCGCGATCGCCCTGGCAAAGAGCACGAGCTGCTTCTGACCGCCCGAGAGCGAGTTGAAGCGCTTGTTTTTCAGATGCGAAATTTCAAGGCTCTCAAGCGCGTCCAGGCAGATCTGCACGTCGCGTTTGCTCGGCTTTGAAAACAGCGAAATATCGCGCACGCGCCCCATCGCCACGATGTCTTGCACGCTGTAATCAAACGCCACGCTAAAGCTTTGCGGCAGAAAGCCAAATTTTGCCTGCGTGCTAAGCTGTCCCTCTTTGAGATCCAAAATGCCCATCATGCACGACATCAGCGTGCTTTTGCCTTGACCGTTTAGCCCCAAGATCGCTAAAATTTGACCGCGCTCAATCTCAAAGCTCAAATTTCTAAAAAGAAATTTGCCCTCTTCGTAGAAAAATCCCGCGTCTTTGATCGCGAGCAAACTACCTTCTGTTAGCATCGGCGCTCCTTTTTAAGAGGATGGCGAATATCGGGCTGCCGATGAGCGCGGAGATGATACTAAGCGGCACTTCGCTGGAGCTTATCGAGCGCGATACGTCGTCGATGGCGAGCATAAAAACGGCTCCTGCGACGAAGCAAGCGGGCATGGAGCGCAAGTGGTCGCTGCCAAATATCATCCTGGCTACGTGCGGCACCACGAGGCCGATCCAGCCGATGTTTCCGCTGACGCTGACCTGCGCGGCGACTAGCAGCGTGCAGACGATGAGGATGACCGAGCGCAGCCGTACGATGTTTACGCCGAGCACCTTTAGATCGCCGTCTTCGAGGCTGAGTAGATTAAATCTCCACCGCATCGCGATTAGCGCCGCGACGCAGGGCGCCGAAACGGCGGCGAGCATGACGAGCTTGTCGTAGTCTGCCCGCACGAAGCTACCCAGCAGCCAGTAGATGATGTTCGGTAGCACGTCTTCGTTGTTGGCTAGATACTGCACGAGGCTTGTTAGCGCAGCAAATACGCCGTTGATGACGATACCTGCTAAAATGAGCGAAAAGACGTCGCTGCGCGAGACGAATTTGGCGATAAAATAGAGCATAAAAAGCGCGGCGAGCCCGAAAAAGAAGGCAAAGCCCACGATAAAATAGGAGCCAAAGCCAAGCATGATGCAAAGCGCGCCGCCAAATGCCGCCGCGGTGCTAACGCCCACGATGTGCGGGCCTACGAGCGGGTTTTTAAACACCGCCTGAAGCGCGAGGCCGCTAAGCGCCAGTATCCCGCCGCAAAGGCTCGAAAGTAGAGCGCGCGGGATGCGGATATCAAGCACGACGCTCTTTGCCGTCTCGTCTGCGGAGGAGCCGAGTAAAATTTTACCCGTCTCCTCTAGGCTAACCGGATACTGCCCGATGCCAAGCGAAACCGCAAACAGCAGGATCCAGAGCAGCAGTAGGGCGGAAAATTTCATTTATAGCTCGTGCGGTAGAATTTTTGATAAAATTCCTCTACTTTTTTGTCAAATTCCGCCTCGTCAAAATACTTCGGATAGAGCTTCATCGCTAGCCACCACTCGCCAAGCGCCATGGCCTCGGCAGTCGGATAGCCCCACGCTTTGGCGTATTCGGGCATCATGTAAATTTTATCCTCTTTGACCGCGCTTAAATTTGCAAGCTGAGGGTTGGATTTAAGCTCGGCAGGCACCTGCGGGTAGCGATCCTGCACGAAGATCATCTGCGGCGCCCACGCTAGAACTTGCTCTGCAGATACCTGCTTGTAGCCTTTGATACTATCCGCCGCGACGTTTTGCGCGCCTGCACGCATAAACATTATGCCCGTGTATTTGCCGCTGCCGTAGGTCGTGAGATCGGGATTTGCCATGTAAATTTTAGGTCTTTTATCCACGATGAAGTCGCTAAATTTAGCCTTTAGCTGCTCTTGCGAGGTTTTGACGAAGTTTATTAGCTCGGCGGCCTCTTTCTCGCGGTTTGCGACCTTGCCAAGAAGCTCTATGCCGTCGTAAAAGCCCTCGGTGTAGGCCGCCTCGTCGTCTTTGAAGGTCGGATTTAACTTGCCCTTATCGGCGGCGTCGCTGCGCTGAAAGCTAACGGCGATGACGGGGATTTTGAGCTCCGTCATCTTGTCGATGTATTCTTGCGGGATGTAGTTCGTGACGATCACGACGTCGGGCTTTAGCTTAAGCACCGCTTCGTAGTTGATGACCTTTAGATCGCCAGGTGTGGGCATGTCTTTTAGGCTCGGCGCTAGGCGGATGTAGTTTTTGCCGAGCGACTTTTCCCACGACTCCTGCACGCCGACGACCTTGTCCAGCGCGTTTAGCTCATTCAGCGCGTTTAGGCTTTGGTGCTGAAGCACGACTATGCGCTTAACTTCGTCTGGTAGCGTGACGTCGCGACCTAGTTGATCGGTTACGACGCGGTCTGCAAAAAGCGAACTCGCGCACAGCGCAAGGGCTAGCGCGAAAGAGTGAAATTTACTCATATTTTTCCTTAAGTTTTTAAATTATATTTATTTATAGGCTTAAAATAAGCATTTTTGGCTCATAAATAAATATTAGTATATTACAAAAATAGCGATGAATTTATTATAAAATTTGAGAGGCGACACTAGTGCTGTTTTTGGCAAAATTTAGCAAAACGGCTAGTGTGGCGGCTGTGATAAAATTTGAAATTTTTAAATTTTAGGGCTGCGCTAGAGCGATATTTTTGATCCTAGCTCAAGCCGCTAGTTCGCAAGGCGGGATCAAGATCGCTATCGTAAGCAGCGCATACGGAGATACCAAACCGTTAAGGGACGAAATATCGATAAACTGAAGCGCTATGCCCATAAAAGCCAAGCCGGCGCAGAAGTAGAAAAATTTACTTTGCGTATCTTTGCCGAGCAGATAGT
Organism: Campylobacter massiliensis; assembly: GCF_014253065.1. Taxonomy (NCBI): domain Bacteria; kingdom Pseudomonadati; phylum Campylobacterota; class Epsilonproteobacteria; order Campylobacterales; family Campylobacteraceae; genus Campylobacter; species Campylobacter massiliensis. The sequence continues at coordinate 664,808 of NZ_JACLZK010000002.1, read as the reverse complement.
ACGCAACGCCGAGCATAAACCAAAAGTAGATAGTTAGAATGGAGTCTATGGTAAGAAATATCGTAAGGGCCGAGCCTTGCGTATTTAAAAAATTATTTGCGACTGCTCCGATTATAGAATAAGCATTGTCGACAAAAGAGCCTCCGATCTGCGCCGCAGCATACTCTACCGCGCCAAATCCGACTTGACTGACCGAATACAATGCCATAGGTAGCCATAAAATCGCTAGTAGCGCCGCCGTGACTAGCGCGCGGAGAAGGTTTTGGTAAAGAGTTTGCTTGCGGAGAGTTTGGAGATTTATCTAGCGGCAAGAAGCCTAAAAATCATCGACGCAAGAAAGACAAGGCAAATAAAAAACACGGCGGCCAAAAAACCAGTCAGCGAGACGCGGCTGCAAAATTCGCACAAAATCCAAATAGACATACAGCCGCCGACTAGTAAAATATTAGAAGCTATGCCGCGGAATTTTATCTCAGCTAGGAGTTGCTGATCCATATTTGCACCTTTGGATTTTTCTTTAAATTTGATAGTTGGTTTTTGCGTTAATCTGTTAAAAAAAGGGAGGGCTAAATTTAGCCCTCGATGTAGTTTTTGAGTTTTCTACCGACTTTTGGGTGTTTTAGTTTTTTGATAGCAGAGCTTTCGATCTGGCGGACGCGCTCGCGGGTTACGTTTAGCTCCTTGCCGATCTCTTCTAGCGTGCGGTCGCTCTCGTCGTCGAGCAGGCCGAACCTCATCCTGATGACGGCTTTTTCGCGCTCGTTTAGCTGGTCTAGGACCTCGTCTATCTGCTCTTTTAGGTCATTTTTTAGGATGTGATCCATCGGGCTTAGCGAGCTTCTATCCTCGACGAAATCTCCAAATTTACCGTCCTCTTCGTTGCCGATAGGAGCTTCTAGGCTGATAGGCTCTTTTGTGATTTTTATGACTTGTTTTACTTTGTCTACGCTTAGTCCGACTTCTTGCGCTATGACGCTCACATCGGGCTCTTTGCCCTCTTCTTGGAGGTATTTGCGGTTGATTTTGTTGATACGGTTTATCGTTTCTATCATGTGGATAGGGATACGTATCGTACGGGCTTGATCGGCGATAGCGCGGCTGATAGCCTGGCGTATCCACCACGTCGCATAGGTCGAAAATTTATACCCTTTTTTATACTCAAATTTATCAACCGCTTTCATCAGTCCTATGTTGCCCTCTTGAATCAGGTCTAAAAACGGCAAACCGCGGTTCGTGTAGCGCTTGGCGATACTTACGACGAGACGCAAATTTGACTTTGCCATCCTAGCTTTTGCTTCGTCGGATATCTTTTTACCGCGTTTGATTTGCTCTAAGATTTCTTTTAAAAGTATCGGATCGAGATTAAATCCGCTCTTACTCGCTTCCTTGGTCGCAAACAGTTTTTTGATCTCTACGTAGGTTGAGACCATCGTGGCCTCTGGCACTCTAGCGATGATGTCGTCTTTGCTTAGTTTGATGATATCTTTTAAGATCGATTTGTGATTTTTCTTTAATTCGTCGCTAAACATCGGCAATTTGTATTCGAGTCTTTTTAATTCTCTATCAAATTCGTCGTCGCTCTTTAGCGCCGTTTCCATCGACTTTACGATCTCGGTTATGAGCTTACTTGTAGGTCCTAGATCCATCAGCTTGTCTTTTAGGATTTTCTTTTTAAATGCAAGCATTATTTTTGCTAAAAACTCATCTTCCGTCTCGACTTCGTTTTGTTTATTTGCCGTTTTTAGCCACTCTTTTTTAGCTTTTTCGAGCGCTCTAAAGCTCTCGATTACCTTTTCGGCTCGCTTATCGTCTTTTTTACTATTTTTTTTAGGCTTGGCTTCTTTTTCTTCGCTTTCCTCGCCCTCGTCTTCGATCTCTTCCTCTTCCTCCTCTTCGACCTCTTCGCTGCCTTCCTCGCCCTCGTCATCAAAGCTTCTAAAAAGCTCTTTTACGCGGCGTTCGCGGTTTATGAGCGGTTCTTTGTAATCAAGGATAAAGTCGATGAGGTAGGGCACCGAGCAAAACGCATCTATAATGATATCTTCACCAAGCTCGATTTTTTTGCTGATTTCTACTTCTTCTTCTTTGGTTAGTAGCGCGATTTGACCCATTTCGCGCAGATACATACGTACGGGACTATCTGAGCGCGACCACTCGAGCAGATCTGTTTCGCTGGCGAGGTCGAATTCTTCCTCTAAGCTATCGTCAGCTAGTTTTGCTAGCTCCTCGCGGCGTTTTTTGGCGTCTTCGATATTGCGCATTTTAGCGATTTCAGCTGAGGTGATGAGCTGGATTTTATTTGCTTTAGCTAGCGACTCTATCTTTTTTGCTATCGCTGCCGTCGGCGCTTTGTCTAGAAATTTAACAAGTTTTTCGTAAGTGATATAGCCTTTGGCATTTTCTTTGAAAAGCTCTTCTATGAGCGACAATGCCTCTTTTTTTGCGGTACTCATTCGGGATTCCTTCTTTTTGTAGAAAACGAGGATTATACCCAAAATTCTTTAAACATTAATAAAAATACGATTATTCGGGCATTTTTACGTAGGCTAAATTTACTGAAAATTTTATTAAATTTAATTTGGAACAGAAGTTGCTAAAGTTGTCAGAAAAATGCGATAAATCGAGTCAAATTTGTAAAAATAAAACAATGAGGCGAAGTATCGTAAGGTGGATTTGAATGTCGTGAAGCCAAAATTTTGCGTAGGCTAGGCGGAGTGGCCTGCCGAGCTAAATTTTAGCAAACCCATTCAAAGACGCTCACGAGACAAGCCACTCAAATAAGGAAAACTAAATGAACAACGGCTACTACCAAGCAACCGGTGCCATGGTGACGCAGTTTAACCGTCTGGACGTCATCGCAAACAATCTTGCCAATATAAACACTATCGGCTTTAAGCGCGACGACGTCGTGGTGGGGGATTTTGAGAGGATTTTTAAAGAGTACCGCGACGAGTTGCCGATAGAAAACCACACGAAAGACGCGGCGAAATTTCTAAACAGAACCATAGACAGAGTACCGCAAATTTCGGAGCAATACGTGGATTTTAGCCAAGGCGGGCTTAAATTTTCAAACAACGACCTTGACTTTGCGATGAAGCGCGAGGATCTATTTTTCCTAGTCGAAGTAAAGCCAGGTGACGTACGCCTAACCAAAAACGGCTCGTTTAATCTCGACGAGGACGGATTTTTGGTAACAAAAGAGGGCTATAAAGTACTGCCGAGCGATTATTTTACGAACAATTTTCAAGGTATCCAAATCCCGCAGAGCGAGCGCTTTTCCGCTGATAAAAACGGCAATCTCTACTCAAACGAGGAACCGCTAGCTAGACTTTATATAGCGCAGCCAAAAGAGATACGAAATCTAACCAAAGAGGGCGATAATCTCTATGTTTTGCCTAATTTAAAGGAGCTTGAAGACGTGGGCGGCGAGATAGACGCGGTCGCGTGGAAATACACTCAAATCTCCAACGTAAACGCCGTGACCGAGATGGTCGGACTCATCGAGACGCAGCGCTTTGTCGAGATGTATCAAAAGGTGATGACGAGCCATATGGATGATCTAAATCAGGAAGCTATAAGTAAGCTTGCTAATACGAAAGTCTAATAAGCTGCGTCTTTTTAGCGCTTTTTAATGAGTTTGGTTTTTGCTTCTTCGGCAACCTTCATGGTTAGCCTCAGTCGCAAAAACTGCAACAGCATTAAAAATCATCTAAAAATACTTTGCTTATTATGGCTGTTTTTAATTTGCTTTTGCTTACGATCGTAGGTGCTTCAACTCTAATCTTCTTTCAAAATTTTATTTTAAAACACTTCAGCCAAAATATTTTCAAATTTTCTAAAATTTGCAAATTTGGAATGCCTTTTGCTAGATACCCGAGAAATGCGAAAAATAGCGCCGAATTTGTAAATTTTAGACGGTTTTATGCAAAAGCGTAAAATTTAAGACTGCAAATTTGGAATATATTTTGCAACGATAAAAGGCGATGAGCTGCTTATTAGATACATAAAGATAAGCGGCAGTAGCTTGAGATGGAGACGAGGCGGTTTTTTGCGAGGCGAGGGCGCGTATACGCGATACGTAACCGAAGCCGAGGAAAAAACCAACGAAGTATAAGCTCAAGATACAACGCGCTAAGAAAGGAAAACACGAAAATGATGAGGTCTATTTATTCTGCCGCCACCGGTATGATCGCCCAACAAACCCAGATCGACGTTACGTCGCATAACATCGCAAACGTAAACACCATCGGCTACAAGAAAAACCGCGCCGAATTTGCCGATCTGATGTATCAGGTCATGGAGTATGCGGGTACGGCAACCAGCGCCACGACGAAAAGTCCAACGGGTATCGAGGTGGGTCTGGGCGCGCGTCCGACGGCGATAACGAAGATATTTTCGCAAGGGTATTTTAAAGAAACTAGCAACAACCTCGATATGGTTATAGCGGGTAACGGCTTTTTTCAGGTGCAGCTTCCGGACGGTACGACGGCGTATACTAGAAACGGCGCCTTTAAGCTAGATAGCGAAGGCACGATCGTAAACTCCGACGGATACGTACTTCAGCCGCAGATGACCATCCCGGCTGATGCCACCCAAGTTTCAGTCGGTACCGACGGCACAGTCTCCGTGCTGCAGCCGGGCAATACCGAGATGACGCAGGTGGGCCGCATCGAGCTAGCAAATTTTATCAACCCCGCAGGCCTGCACTCTATGGGCGACAACCTATATCTGCCGACGGGCTCTAGCGGCGAGGTCGTAGTCGGTACGGCGGGACAGGACGGTCTGGGTACGATCAGGCAGGGATTCGTCGAGATGAGTAACGTCCAACTGGTTGAGGAGATGACCGACCTCATCACTGGTCAGCGCGCGTACGAAGCAAACTCAAAGGCAATCACGACGAGCGACGATATGCTCTCGATCGTAAATAGCCTAAAGAGATAGCCTAAAATAGGCTAAATTTGACGCCGCCCGGTCTTTTAAATTTGCAAATTTGGGACTAGGCGGCTTTTAAATTTACGGCGAAAAACGGCTAAATTTATCTCAAATTTAGCCGTTTCGTAGCGGTTCTTGCTCGCTATTCTTATTTGCTTAGGATTTTGTGATTATCGCAACCTTGTTTCAGGCCCATATCGCAAGCCTTGCCGAAATACTTCTTAGCCGCTTGTTTATCTTTGATTACGCCTTGGCCTTCCGCGTATAAAACGCCGAGATTATAGCAGCCGTTTGCATAGCCCATATCGCAAGCTTTAGCGTATAGTTCGCTTGCTTTATTGCGGTCTTGCTTTACGCCTTGGCCGTTGTAGTACGAGCCCCCGAGATTGTAGCAGCCTTTTACGTAGTCCGCTTCGCAAGCTTTGGAAAACAACTCAACGGCCTTTTTATAGTCTTGTTTTACGCCTTGACCGTCATGATATGAAACGCCGAGATTGTAGCAGCTCTCCGCATCGTTCATATCGCAAGCCTTAGAAAACAGCTCGTTAGCCTTTTTGTAGTCTTTTTTTACGCCTTGACCTTCTATGTATAAAACCCCGAGATTATAGCAGCCTCCCGCATACCTCATCTCGCAAGCTTTAGAGTGTAACTCGCTAGCTTTTTTAAGGTCTTGTTTTACCCCTTGTCCTTTTTCGTATAAAAGCCCCAGATTGCCGCAGCCTAGTGCCTCTCCCATATCGCAAGCTTTAGAGTATAGCTCGCCGGCCTTTTTGTAGTCTTGTTTTACCCCTTGGCCTTTTTCGTACGAAAATCCAAGGTTATAGCAGCCTTTTGCGTCCCCCTTATCGCAAGCTTTTAAAAAGTTCTCGCTAGCCTTTTTGGAGTCCTGCGCTACGCCTTGACCGTTGCTATACAAAATTCCTAGATTATAGCAGCCTTTTGCGTCTCCCATCTCGCATGATTTCAAAAATAGCTCGCTAGCTTTTTTGTAGTCTTGCTCCAAGCCGCTTTCTCCGTTTGCGTACGAAACGCCCAGATTATAGCAGCCTCTTACGTCTCCCGCATCGCAAGCGCCTTGCAATATCTTTGCGTCGTTGCCCGCACCAAATAAAACCACCGCGCAGGCTACCGCTATGACTATTTTTTTCATGCTTTTGCTCCTATAAAAAATTTAACGCTATTTTATAAGATTTATTATTAAAATGCGGATAATTTTATACTAAACGCTAAATTTGGTTTGGTTAAATTTGCCCACCGCGTCATTAGCTCAAATTTACTCAAATCTCCAGTCTTTATCCTAAATTTTTAAATTTTTAGCTATCATCGCACTTTTATTAAGGAAAATTTTTGCATTTTAGTTACGTTTTTAAGCTTAGCGTTCCGATATTTATGGGCTATTTTCCCCTTGGCGTCGCCTTTGGGATACTGGCTAAAAGCATGGGCGTTAGCGCATTTATCGCCATCGCTCTTAGCACGTTAGCATACGGCGGCGCGGCGCAGTTTATGATGCTCTCGCTTTTTAGCGTTGGCACGGGGCTTTTTGAGGTTTTTATCGTCTCGTATCTGGTAAATTTACGCCATACTTTTTACGGGCTGGCGCTTTTAAAAGAGTACAAAGATCTCAAATTTCGCCTTTTTAATATCGCGACCCTCACGGACGAAACTTTTGCGATATTTAAGGCGCTTAAGATCTCGGACGCGGCGGAGCGCAGTTATGTTTTTACGCGTTTAAATTTGATCTCGTGGCTCTACTGGGCGGCGGGAACTGCGGTCGGATGCCTAGCCGGCGGACTGATAAAGGTCGATACGAGCGGGCTTGAGTTTAGCCTCACGGCGCTTTTTATCGTGATCGTGATGGAGATGTTTAAAAACGATAAAAACTATAAGGTGCTAGGCGCGGCGTGCTTGTTTGGAGTCGCCGGCGTAGCGCTCATGCCCGCTAAAGCGATGCTGGTAGGCTCGATGGCGCTTTGCTTTATTTTTATTTTAGTTTTTAAGGATAAGCTTTGATAAGCGTGAATTCTAACGAGTGGGCGATATTCGCCGCCGTTTTGCTAAGCGCGTTTGCGACCTTTTTGACGCGAGCCGCGCCGTTTTACGTCATCAAAAACTATAAGCCTAGCCCGTGGCTTAGCGCCGTGGAGCGACACATGGGGCTGATGATAATGGTTATCTTAGTGTGCTACGGACTAAGAGACGTCAAATTTGACGTTTATCCGTACGGACTAAACGAAGCGGCAGCCGTTTTTAGCGCGGTTTTGATTCATCTGAAATTTAAAAATACCTTGCTTAGTATCGCGGCTTCGACGGCGATATATATGACGCTTATTAGGATTATTTAACTGAAAATAAAAATTAAGAATTAATAATAAATTTAAGTAATAAACGCTAAAATCCTAGTGACATCTCAATACAAGGAGCAAACATGCGTTTTGCGGTAAAGGCGGTGATTTTCATGCTTTTAGGAGCGACTTTGGCTTTTGCTAAGCCTACTATTTACATTTTGGCAACTGGCGGCACGATAGCCGGCAGCGGCTCTGGTGCTCTTGATACGAGCTATACCTCCGGAACCGTTACGGTCGATAAACTGATCGCCGCGGTGCCTGAAATCAACAAGATAGCGACCATCAAAGGCGAGCAGATCTCAAACATCGGCTCTCAAGAGATGAACAACGAAGTTTGGTTTAAGCTAGCAAACAGAGTAAACGAGCTGCTAACTAGCGGCAAGGCTGACGGCGTCGTCATCACACACGGAACGGATACGATGGAGGAGACGGCGTATTTTCTAAATTTAGTCGTCAAAAGCGATAAACCTATCGTTATGGTGGGCGCTATGAGAAACAGCGGTTCGCTAAGCGCGGACGGCCCTCTAAATATCTTTAACGCCGTAAATGTCGCGATGAGCAAAGAAGCCGCAGGCAAGGGCGTAGTAGTCGTGATGAACGACGAGATCCACGCGGCTAGAGAGGTAACTAAAACCAACACTACCGCGGTCGATACATTTAAATCTCCAAACAGCGGCAAGATCGGCACCGTGTTTTACGGCAACGTCAAATTTTATATGAATCCTGTTCGCAAACACACCGTAAATTCAGCATTTGACATCACGAAGATCAAAGAGCTTCCAAGGGTCGATATCATCTACAGCCACTCAAACGACAACCCGGACTTTGTAAATTTGGCCGTCAAAAACGGAGCTAAAGGCATCGTAAATGCGGGCATGGGTAACGGAAATCCATTCCCAAGCGCGCTTGAGGCTCTAGGCGAAGTAGTCAAAGGCGGCGTGGTAGTCGTGCGCGACTCGCGCGTAGGTAGCGGCGAGACCACGTTAAACGGCGAGGTAGACGACGGTAAATACGGCTTTTTAGCTAGCGACAACCTAAACGCGCAAAAAGCTAGAGTACTCTTGATGCTTGCGCTTACGCAGACTACGGATAAAGCTAAGATCCAGGAGTTTTTCCTAACTCACTAAGCGCGCGGCGGTCTCGCATTGCTATGCATCGTTGAATTTTACTTCGCTTCACTAAGGCGAACGATAAGCCCGCCTCATTCGCGAAGCAAAATTCACCTCGCCTAGCTTTGCGATATTTGCGCTTTATTTTTGTGCGGTATCTCGCGAGCGCTTTTGAAAGAGCTAGTAAAATTTTGGCTCGATGAACCACGTGTTCTATCTGCGCCAAAATTTTACGTCGCAACTCTCTTTGCTTTGGCGTTACGAGCAGGGCGAAGTAAAAAATCATCTCGCGATATTTTCACTTATTTAATATTACGGCGGATTTGTTAAATTTACGGTCCGCCGTCTCTTTTATAAATTTCCTTTTTCGGTAGCTTTTACTGCGACGAATTTATCTTAAATTTGAGCTCAAATTTAAGATATTTTACGCACAACTTGGCTAAAATTTGCACTGTTTGTACCGCAAAAACTAGTGGCGCCGCAATGGCGAGGTTTTTAAGCGAAGCTAGTAAAAGTAGCAAAAGGAGCACAAAATGAAAAAATTTCTACTCATCCTAACAAATCAGCCGTATAACGGCACGGACAACGCGTATAACGCATTGCGGCTAGCGGGAGCGCTCAAAAACAGGGGCGAATACGTTAGGATATTTCTGATGAACGACGCTGTAGATCTCGCGCGCAATAGCACGCAAAAGCCCGAAAACTACGACTTTGATCTCGTGGCGAAACTAAAAGAACTGCACGCAAACGGCGTAGCGCTAAAAGTCTGCGGCAGCTGCGAGGCTAGATGTGGTCTGCGCGCGGGAGAGCCGTATTTTGATAGCGAGATAAAAGGCAGCATGGATATCCTTGCTAGCTGGGTCGCGGAGTGCGATCAGGTGATGACTTTTTAGTCCGTCGCTAGCGGCAAGTTTACGTTAAATTTGAGACTCTATTTGATTTTAACTAAGGAGCTAAAATGGGAATGAGCGCGCACTACTACGCCTATGCGCAAGACGTTATCGAGGCGATCAAAAACGGCAGCGACGGCGAGGCGCTGGACGAATACGACCTAGATAAAATGTGGGACGCGATGCACAAAACTCTAACTGGCAAAAATATGTTTGAGGCGATGAGCGCAGGCGAGATTTTCGCGACGCCAAACCCGCTTAGTTGGGCGATATTTGGACGCGGCATGGCGGGCGAGGAGGGGAGTGAGGCTGTATCGTACGTGGACGCAGATGACGTAAAAGCCGTAGCCAAAGCGATGCAGAGTACCGACATTGGCGCGCTTTTGGCAAACGTAAATTTTGCAGACTTCGGTAAAGCGGGCACGTACCCCGAGATATGGGAGCACGAGAGCGAATTTGAGGATATAAAAGCCGAGCTAAAAGAGCATTTTAACGGGCTTTTGAGCTTTTATCAAAATGCCGCCGAAAAGGGTCTTGGCGTACTGATCGTGATAGCTTAGATTTCTAAATTTTGCCGCAAAACCCGCTAAACGGTCGGCTAGCTTTGGAGCCGTTTTTCGGGGTAAATTTAAACCCGCATGGATAAAGTTAAATTTGCGGGTTTAAATTTGTGCGCTTAGAGATTTGATTGCTAAATTTACTCTCTGCGCCTCAAAAAACGCAAGCAAAAGCCGCCGCAAAGCCAGGTAAATTTCCCTGCCTGCACATAAAAAGCAAATTTCGCGCCGCGACCCAAAAACGCAAACGACGCCTTAAGCAAATTTTGCTAAATTTCCGCCGTTTGGCCGCCGTTTTTTATCTTAAATTTATTAAATTTGATTTACTATTTCTTCAAAATTTAAGGCGCTTTATGAACTACCTACTTTTTGCCGTTACGTTTTTCCCTATCAGCCTGATGCCGGGCATCAACATGACCTACGCTATGAGTATCGGCATGAGCCTAGGCTACGTGCGCGCGCTGCCGATGATGTCGGGGCAGCTCGCCTCTCTGGCCTTAGTAGGTATTTGCTGTATGCTAGGAGTGGGCGCCGTTTTGGCGCATTATAGCTTCGCGTTTAAGGTTTTAAACGTCATAGCGGGGCTTTATCTGCTGTATCTGGGCGCTATGCTGTTTTTTAGCAAGGGGCAGCTTAGTATCACGAAGGTCTCTCAGCTGCCGAGTAAAAAGCAGATGTTTTTAAACGGCGCCGTGGTCTGTATCTCAAATCCTAAGGCGTGGATTTTTCTATCGGCTTTGTTGCCGACTTTTTTGGACGCGAACGATCCTTTTAGCCTGCCTCGCATACTCTCTATCACGGTTACGCTCGTTTTTATCGAGTTTTGCTCGCTTAGCATCTATGCTCTTGGCGGCGCGATACTCAAGAAATTTTTGCAAACCCATCTGCGACTCTTGGAGATTTTTACAGCCGTTATCATCTGCGCTATCGGCGTTTTGATGATGCTTCGCTAAATTTGCCCGCTGAATTCTCGTTAAATTTGATAAAATAGGACAAAAATTATCGCCTTGCCCGTTAAATTCGGGGCAAATTTAAGGAAAATAAATGTTTAAAATTTTAGTCGCCGAGGATGACGAAAATTTAAATAAAATAATCTGCCTAAAGCTCGCGCAGGAGGGTTTTTCTCCGCTTGCGGCATTTGACGGGCGGCAGGCTTTGCAGCTGCTAGAGAGCGAGCGCGCCGACCTTGTCATCACCGATATCATGATGCCCGGGCTTAGCGGATATGAGTTAACCAAGCAAATCAAGCTGCTAGACGAGTCGCTGCCGGTGCTCATGATAACGGCAAAAAGCGGCATGGAGGGCATGGAGAAAGGCTTTGTCACGGGGGCGGACGACTACATGAGCAAGCCCGTAAATTTAAAAGAAATGACGCTACGCATAAACGCGCTTTTGCGCCGAGCCAAGATCGCTAGCGGCAAGCGGCTGAAGTTTAAAAACTCCGAGCTAGACTATGCGGCTCTTAGCCTAAAAATCGGCGGTGAGGCCGTAGAGCTCGCGCCAAAGGAGTTTTATCTGCTCTTTTTACTGCTCTCAAACCCGGGCAAAATTTTCACTCGCCTAGAAATCATGCAAGAAATCTGGGGCTACGACACGGACAGCGACGAGCGCGCGGTCGATACGCACGTAAAAAAACTACGCCGCAAGCTAGAAAACTGCACGGACTTTGAGATAGCTACGGTGCGCGGCATCGGCTATAAGGGCGAAATTTACGAGTGAGGGGCGGGGAGATAAAGTGAAAATTTTAAAAGCTATTTTTGCGGCGGCATCGGCGGTTTGCTATCTAAACTCTGCCGTTTTACCGCAAAGCGACTGGAGCAAAAAGGATCTAAAAGGCGAGGTCAAAAGCATGACGACTACGGAGTACGAATACTCTATAGACGGCTCGGGCATGCTAGAAAATACGCGCGTAAAGCGGACGGAGTTTAACGAAAACGGCTATATACTGCAAGAAACCGAGCATATAAACGGCGTGCCAAACAGCTCGGTTTTGTTTGAGTACGGCAAAGACGGGCTAATCCGCAAAAAATATCAAGACAGCGCCGTTTATCTCTACGAATACAAATTTGACGGCGAAAATTTAGTCGCGACGGCCAAAGAACAGCATGTGGAGGATAAATTTTACCCGCGCACGGAGAAAACCACCTATGGCAAGGACGGCAAAATGATCGCTCGGGCGGCGTATTCGGGCGGGATGCTAGTGACGGACGATAGCTACGTCTACGACGAAAAGGGCGTTTTAACGCGGATAGAAAATAATATGGAGCCGCGGCACGGTATAGAGATAAGCTTTGAGCGCAAGCCAAACGGCGAATACGAAAAAATCACGCAAGCCCCGGGCTCAAAATGGGTTTATTACTACGCTGCAAACGGCGACGAGATGGAGTATACGTCGGTAAATTACTTCGGCTCCGAGGCAAAAATCTGGCAAATTTTGCAGTTTAAAGACATAACGAGGGACGAGCGGGGAAATTTGACGCGTAAAACCTCGGTCAAATTTAAGCCCGCGGACAAATACTACGAAAACGGCGACATAAAAGAGATCGGCCTATACAAAAAAATGGAAATAAAATATGAATACTACGCAAAATAAGAAAAAATACCTAATCAGCCTAAAAACCTACACCGCGGCGATGTTTATCTTCGTCTTTTGCGTGCTTTGCATCGCGGCATCGGCGGCGATACTGGCTTACGAGCGGATATTTGAGGTGAAGCTTGGGATGTTTTGGGGCATTATCAGCTTTTGCGCGATCGTGATGGGCGCGGGCGGAGCGATATTTTACGCGGTATCGGCCTATTTTTTGAGATACGTCGAGAGCTTTAGGCTAGCAGCTGGCAAGATCGCTAGAGGCGACTTCGCCGTTAGAGTCGCGCGTAAAAACTACAAGCGCGGCGCGGATAGCGAGTACCTGCATGAGCTGGACGAACTAGCGGCAAATATAAATTTGACCGCGGCGGCGCTAGAAAAGATGGACTACATGCAAAAGGACTTCATTTCAAACGTCTCGCACGAGCTAAAAACGCCTCTAAGCGTCATCAGCGGCTACTGCGAGATCGCGCAGGACGAGACGAACAAAGCGCGCAGAAACGAGTATCTAGACCTCATAAAAGAGCAGGCGGGTGCACTAAGCAGGCTGTGCGAGGATATGCTGCTACTCTCGCGCCTAGATAGCCAAGCGGGCGTAAATTTGGACGAAAACGTGCGCGTAGACGAGCAGCTGCGAAAGGCCGCGGCGATGCTAATGCAAAAGTACGACGGGCAGGAGTTTGATCTAGATCTAGTCGCCGTAAGCGTACGCAGCAACGCCTCGATGCTGGCGCAAATTTGGGTAAATTTGATGGATAACGCGCTGAAATACTCAGCCGCCGATATCGGCGTGAGCTGCCGCGAGGAGGGCGGGCGGCTTATCGTTTGCATTAGCGACGAGGGGGCGGGCATCGAGGCTAAAAAGCTTGAAAAAATCTACGATAAATTTTATCAATGCGAGGAGTCTCACAAGGGCAAGGGTAGCGGTCTGGGGTTATCTATCGTGCGGCGTATAGTTTATCTTTTGGGCGGTGAGATAAGCCTTGAAAGCGAGCCGGGGCGCGGCACGACTGCTAGCGTGAAAATCCCAAACGCGCGTAAAATTTGAGGAAATCGCGGCTAAAATAGTTCAAATTTGCGCTCCTGCGGCGGGCAAATTTGACTCTCAGACTCGGCTGCTTGCGCGGCAAATTTAACTTGCCGATCGCTAAAAATTAGGCGCTTTGCTTTTTGAGTAAAATCGGCTTTTGGGTTTGCGAGTATCGCGTGTTATGGCTGCGGGCGAGCCGGTTTGACGACATTAAATGCTCCGACGCGACCTTTAAAGCTTGCTTGTTTAAATTTAAAAATCTAGCGTCAAATTTCATTTGCAGCTCGCGCGAGAGCGAATTTTAGCCCATGCTTGCGGATAAATTCGGCGCTCGGACATAAATTTGCCGAAATTTTAATCACGGCTCAGTTGGCGGCAAATTCTTTCAAAATTTGGCGAAATAACCCCAATTTCCGCTCTAAATTAAAATCCCTACGCGAATTTTTAAAATGTTGCCAAAAGGACACATTGAGGACACAAAAGGTCATTATAATTCTCCAAAAATAAAGGAGAAAAAGATGAAAGATTCTGCAGTAACTCACGCAACTATGGCTATCGGAGCCGTGCTTTGGGGCTGTCTAACGGCAGCGGTTTTGTTTTAGTTTTCGCCGTTTGGCGATCCAGATATAGCAGGCGCGTTTACATACGGGCAAAGGTACCCTATTTATTTTAATCAATTTAAAGGAGAAAAAATGCAAATCTACGACATTAACGTAACTACAGGCAGAGGCGAGCAAAAATCTATGGGCGAGTACCGCGGCAAGGTGTTGCTCATCGCAAATACGGCCAGTAAATGCGGCTTTACGAACCAATACGAGGAGCTTGAGGCACTAAATCAGGAGTTTAAAGACAAGGGGCTTTGCGTGTTGGGCTTTCCTAGCGATAATTTCGCTCATCAAGAACCCGATGACGACGAGACGATAGAGCAAAATTGCAAGCTAAATTTTGGCGTAACGTTTGAGCTATTTAAAAAAGGCGACGTGCGCGGCGAGAGTGCGATAGAGCTGTTTAAATTTCTAACTTCAAAACAGGGATTTAAAGGCTTTGATGCCGCCCATCCGTTAAGCGCAAAACTTGAAGAATCGCTAAAAAGCAACTTTCCCGAAATTTTAGAAGGCGACGGCGTGAAATGGAATTTTACGAAATTCGTAGTGGATAGAAACGGCGAAGTCGTAGCGAGATTTGAGCCGACGGCTAGCTTTGAACAGATAAAAGCGTGCGTGAAAAAGCTACTAGGTTAAACGGCTGCTCGCGGGCGCTTGAGTAAAGCACGGCGAGCCTGAAATTAAAATCAAATTTAAGGAGAGAAAATGCAACTACTCGAAGCTATGAAAAAGCGTCGAAGCGTGCGCGAATTTAATGCCGAAGTCCCGTCAAAAGAGGAGATCCAGGCGATTTTGGAGGCAGCGTATCTGGCGCCCGCTCTTTTTACCACGAAGGACGCTCACATAAGCGTTATCACGGACAAAGATCTTTTGCGCGAGCTTGATGCGGCGGCCGTTAAGAAATTCGGCAAAATGCTTGAAAACATGGGGATGAAAACCAAAACTACGCTTTACGGCGCGCCCGTTCTTGTCTTGGTTTCGGGTAAACTCGCGACGGAACTGCCGAAGGAATGCGAAGGCGCCAAGCTTGAAAACCTACACCGCGGGATTTACTGGGCGATGGGTTCTGTGATGCAAAATATGCAGCTTCGCGCAACCTCGCTTGAGCTTGCCTCGTGCCCGATAAATACAGTCGTTGTTACACTTTTTGACGAGCCTGTTCTCGCAGCTCGTGCTGGCATCCCCGAGGGATACTCGCCGCTTTGCTCGCTTGCGATCGGTAAAAGCGACGCTAAATGCGAGGAGCGTAAGCCTAGCTGTGATCATTACGGGGTTAGCTACATAGCTTAAATTTATCTTGCACAAAAACGCTAAAGCGCCGACGCGCCGCCCATTTGGCTTTGGCGCGCTCGGTTTTTATTAGACTTTTACAAACGGCGCTTTTGCAAATTTGGAGTAAATTTGCCTCTTTGTGCGTCAAATTTACTTATCCGCGTGCGGTAAAATTTGAACGAAAAACCAACTTAAATTTTAAATCCGGCAAATTTACGCTCCGTCCGCGCCGCCGCGAAATCAGCCTCATATCGCTCAAATTTACGCCTGCTAAACTAGAAATAGTCTTTCGCGCCATACCGCTTTTGGGCTCAAATTTAGCCGAGCTTCAAATTTGATCGGCAAGCTAAACCACCTTCAAATTTGAGCTCAATTTTACCCGCACCGACCGCTACCTATCGCGCTTTGATTGTTTATTTAGCTTCTTTTGGATAAAATCGCCCAAATTTAATCTTAAGGCGAATCATGAAACAAGCAAAAGTCTGGAAATTCGGCGACAATATCGACACCGACATCATCATAGCCGCGCGCTATCTCAACACCTCGGACGAAAAAATCTTAGCCACTCACATCATGGAGGATGCCGATCCTGAATTTAGCAAAAAAATCTCCGTCGGCGACGTCATCGTAGCTGGCGAAAATTTCGGCTGCGGCAGCTCGCGCGAGCACGCTCCTTTGGCGCTTAAAGCCGCGGGTATCGGCGCGGTGATAGCTAAGAGCTTTGCTAGGATTTTTTATAGAAACAGCTTTAACACGGGACTTTTGATACTGGAAATCAAAGAAACCGACGAGATAAACGCGGGCGACGAGCTAAAAATCGACGTGGATAACGGCGCGGTCGTAAATTTAACGAGCGGCAAAGAGTATAAATTTAGCCCGATACCGCCGTTTATGCAAGAGCTTTTAAAAAGCGGCGGCCTCATAGAATACGCAAAAACAAGGATATAAAATGGCTAAAATTTATAACATAGCGGTGATAAAGGGCGACGGCATCGGCCCTGAGATAGTGGACGAGGCGATAAAGGCGCTGGATGCGGCTAGCGCGGAGTTTGGTTTTGAGCTTAGCTATAACTTTTATCTAATGGGCGGTGCGGCGATCGACGTGTTTGGCGAGCCTTTGCCTAGCGAGACGCTAAACGGCGCGCTAAACTCTGACGCTGTGCTTTTTGGCGCCATAGGCGGGCCTAAATGGGACGGCTTGCCGCGTCATCTGCGCCCTGAAAGCGGGCTTTTGAAGCTACGAAAGGAGCTTGGCGCGTATGCAAATTTGCGCCCCGCGATGATATTTGACGAGCTGGTGGACGCTAGCACGCTAAAGCCGTCAGTCCTTCAGGGCGTCGATTTTATCGTGGTTCGCGAGCTAACGGGCGGGATATACTTCGGTCAGCCGCGCGAGAAAAAAGAAAACAGTGCCTACAACACGATGACCTACACGAGCGAGGAGATCGAGCGCATCGCGAAGGTCGGATTTGAAACCGCGATGAAGCGCAAAAAACGCGTCTGCATGGTCGATAAGGCAAACGTGCTAGAGACTAGCCAGCTCTGGCGCGAGGTTACGAGCGAGGTCGCAAAGAGCTATCCGGAGGTAAATTTGGAGTTTATGTACGTCGATAACGCGGCGATGCAGCTCGTGCGTGCGCCTAGTAAATTCGACGTGATTTTGACGGAAAACCTCTTCGGCGATATCCTAAGCGACGAGGCTAGCATGGTGTGCGGCTCGATAGGGCTCCTGCCAAGTGCCAGCATCGGGGGCAAGGTAGGCATCTACGAGCCTATCCACGGCAGCGCGCCCGATATCGCTGGGCAGAGCATCGCAAACCCGGTCGCTACTATACTAAGCGCTGCAATGATGCTTAGGTATTCATTTGGCGAAAACGAGGCTGCAAAAGCGATCGAAAACGCCGTAAAAGCCGCACTCGCACAAGGATACAGGACGAAGGATATAGCGGAGTTCGGCGCTAAAGAAATTTGCTCTACGAGCGAGATGGGCGGCATCATCGCCTCGCTGATAAAAAAATGAAAAATACAATAACGGAAGCCCTAATCTACGAGGCTCAAGGGCTAAGAGACGATGCGCTGATAGTTTATAAAAACATCCTAAAGCGCGAGCCGACAAATGCCGCTGCGATCGCCGCGATAAGGCGTCTAAGCGGCCTTAGCAGGAAAAAAACTGGCGTAAACGAGCAGATGCGAGACTTTTTTATCAAGATGAAAACAGACGAAGAAATAACCGAATTTAAAAGGTGGCTGATAAAACTATGAAACTGGAAGAAATAGCAAAAATGGCGATAGACGAGGTGGCGATGGAGCTAAAGCAAATGAACGCCGCACAGGAAAACTTGGACGCTCGCGAGGCTGAAAACGAGTCAAATTTTGGGGGCGTTCCCGCGTCAAGCGGCGACGTAAATTTGACCAATGCCGCCGGGCTTGCAAATTTAGTCGGTGAGATAAGCGTAGCGGACGAGACTAGCGAGTTTGAGGCGACTTTGGATAGCGCGGTAAGCTCGCAAAAAACGGCGACGGAATTTGACGCCGTAGAGGAGTCCGCCCTGAGCGCCGCGCCGCAAAAAGCCTTTGAAGTCGAGGTTGCGAATTTTACGGGCGAGGAGATATTTCTAAAAAACCTAAAAGAGCGCATTTTGGTGCTTTTTGAAGGGCTAAACGCGACCGGCGAGGAAAATCTAAAAGACAGGCTCTCGCTCACGCTTAAATTTTTAGAATTCGTGCTGGCAAATGTCGAAAATCGGCTCGAAAATCTGCAAAAATAAAAACCTAAAATGGCTGCGAGATTTTCTAGCACCCCACACTAAGCGCGCGTATATCGTCGGCGGCTGCGTTCGCGATGCGATGCTGGGTAAAAAAATCTCCGACTTTGACGTTGAAATTTACGGTATCGACCCGGATAAATTTGACGCACTGATGGCGCAAATCGGCGCTTGCGGTGTGGGCAAAAATTACTTCGTTTATAAATTTAAAAATTTCGACCTTTCCTTACCGCGAACCGAAAACAAAACGGGTGAAGGACACAAAGCGTTTGAAGTCGCCTATACTGACGACGAGCGCGCGGCGTCTTTGCGCCGAGACTTTACCGTAAACTCGATGATGATAAATATCTTTGACGGCTCGTTTTTGGACTTTTACGGCGGAGAGCGCGACCTAAAACGCGGTATCTTGCGCCATATCGACGATGAAAAATTCGCCGAAGATAGCCTGCGCGTACTACGGGCGGTGCAGTTTAGCGCGCGGCTAAATTTCCGTATCGCGCGAGGTAGTTTGCGGTTGATGAAGAGTCTAAGTATCAGCGACCTTAGCCGAGAGCGCATAAACGGCGAGCTGATGAAGTTTTTCGGCGCTAAATTTCAAGAAATCGGCTTTTTATATCTTTATAAACTAGGTCTTCTTGGTAAAATTTTCGGGCTAAATTTGAGCCGCGCCGAGGCTGAAAAATTTGCCGCAAAGCTAAAAAGCGCGGTCAAATTTCTACCCAAACAAAACGGCAAAAAAGACGAGCGCGAGTTTTTATATCTTTTAAACGGCTACTTCGGCGTTAGAAATTTTTACGCTTTAGGACTGCCGAAAAGCTTTGAAGCCTGCGTCAAAGAGCCGTTTTTTTCGCGTCGTCCGAGTGAGCGCGAACTACTTAAAATCGCGCTAGATAAACCGCTAAAAAGCTGGCTCGGACTAAATTCGCCCAGCCTCGTAAAAAGAGCTAAAAATTTAGGCGTTTATGAAGCTAAATTTGAACCCGCTATCGACACTGCGGGGATTTTAAAACAAGGCTTTAAAGGCGCTGAAATCGGCGCCGAGATAAGGCGCAGGCAGGACTTGGCGATAGAAAAATTTTTAAACGAAAAGTCAAGCCGCGCTTAAAAATTAACCTAGTTAAAAGCGCAAATCGGCTAAAATCGAAGCTTATTTTAAAGAGGCGAAAGTGGAAAAAATCTCAAATATAAATTTTCAAAATAAAAAAGAGCCGTCGCGATACGTTTGCGGCGATATTTTTAAATACTACTTAAAAAATAATTTTTTAAAATTTACAAGCCTTGCAAAAAGCTCAAATTTACGCGGCCAGACAAGCGCTTTTGCGTCTTTTAAAGTGCGTGCTAAGGCGGCTTTTTAAATGTTTAATATAGTCCTCGTTCATCCTCAAATCCCCCAAAATACAGGCTCGATCGGCCGCATGTGCGTAAATGCAAACCTTAAGCTTCATATAATCAAACCGACTGTTTTTGACATCAGCGAAAAGGCTGTTAGGCGCGCAGGGCTTGATTACTGGGCGCTGCTAAATCCGGTAATTTGGGAAAGTTTGGACGAGTTTTTGCACGCAAACGCCCAGTTCGAGGATAGATTTTTTTATGCAACGACGAAGGCTCATAAATTTTATTTTGAAGCGGAGTTTAAAAAGGGCGACTTTCTGTTTTTCGGCGGCGAAAGTACGGGCCTGCCTATGGAGCTGATGGAGCGAAATTTCGCAAATGCGATCAAAATCCCGATGGGCGAGCATGGCAGGAGCTTAAATTTAGCCACGAGCGCGGGCATCATCGCGTATGAGGCTATCAGGCAAAATTTCGCCCAGTCAGGACTTGGAAGCGCGCTATGAAATTTACGGTAAATAGGCTCTTTGCGCTCTTTTTTGCGGCTCTATTTTTCGCCGTTTTTGTGGTGGGCGCCGAGTTAAAGATCGCTACGTTTAACGCGCAAAATTTATTTGACGCTAAAAACGACGGCAGCGAGTACAAGGATTTCGTCGTCGGCAAATCGGAGTGGAACGAGAAAAAAGCAAGCGCCAAATTTAAAGCCGTAAGCGCAAAGATAAAAGAGCTAAACGCCGATATCATCGCGCTTCAAGAGATAGAAAACGAAATGGTTTTAAAAGAGTTGATGAAGGAAGCGGGCTATAAATATTTTGCCTTTTCAAAGGGTAAAAACGGCCCCGTAGGACTAGCCGTTATCTCTCGCGTAAAGCCTGAAAAAACGCAAATCTTTAGCGTGCCAAACGTAAAAACAAGGGACATTTTAAGGCTTGATTTTGAGGTTAACGGGCAAAAATTTAGCCTTTTAAATTTACATTTTCCCGCTAGGAAAAATCCGTTAAAGCAGAGAAAAACGGCTTTTGTCACTCTAAAATCGGCCTTAGCAGATACCGAAAAGGTCGCGGTTTTGGGTGATTTTAATACGCCTTACGGAGATAAGGAGCTGCTGGGCGATCTTGCGGCTAGTAAAAATTTAACCAATCTTTGGGCGTTTTTACCAAAGCATGAGCGCTATTCGCACACGAGCCTAAACGCGCTCGATCACGTCCTGATCTCCAAAGACGCGCTTAGCCAAAATTTCATTTTAAACAGCTTTAAGGCTGAGCGAGAGGGAGAGCAAATTTCGGATCATTTCGCGTTGGTTTTTAGGCTAAATTTTGATAAAAACGCTAAAAATACGCTGCAAAATATCGCCGAAGCGCGGGTCGGCGAGCTGTCAAAAAAGTCAAATTTGCCCGTTTTGCTAAAACGCGCTACGGTCGTTCAAAAAGATAAAAAAGGCTTCACGCTAGCGCAGGATAAGCGCGGTATCTACGTTTATGAGCCAAAAAACGATGCAAAGCTCGGCCAGATCATGGACGTAGCGGTAAACCGCCTAGACGAATTTAAGGGTAATCTTGAGATCAGCTCGCATTATGCGGTGAAAATTTACGAGGAAACGCAAGATCCACGTGAGCAGATGCTGGATGCTAAAAACCTAAAACAAGCGCGCGCGGGCGACGTATTTGGTCGTATCGGCGGCGAAGTGCGAAACGGCAGGCTTTACACGCCGTACGGAGACATTAAAATTTACGGCGCTAAGGGCAAACTGCGCAACGAAAAAGAGGCGATTTTTACGTCCGCTCGCGTAGTGAGCTATAAAAATGAACCTCAAATTTGGATAGAAAATGAAGATAATTGACGCATTGGTGCTGGGCGCATTCGTGCTTTTCGTGATATTTTTGATGCGCGGATTCGTCACGCAGACGCTTGAGAGAAGCAAAAGAAGACAAAATTTAAAAAAGGATAAAAAATGAGCGAAACAAAAGAACTGATCGTGGAGATCGGCGTCGAGGAGTTGCCGGCGATCCCGTTTTTAAAAGAGTGCGGCAACGTAGCGTCAAAATGGCGCGAGACGCTAGCGCAAAACGGCCTGGACAGCGAGTGCGAGTTTTACTACACGCCGCGCAGGATCGCGTTTTACCACCCGAAATTTGCGGTGCGCCAGGAGGATGGATTTAGCGAGTTTATCGGTGCGCCGAGGCAAGTCGCGCAAAAAGACGGCGCATGGACGCCGGCTGCGCTAAGCTTTGCTAAAAAATGCGGTATCGCAGAGTCTGAGCTAAAATTTGAAACCGTCGGCGGCAAAGAGGTGCTCTACTACAAAAAGCCGGTCGCGGGCAAGCCTAGCTCTGAGCTTCTGGGCGATATGATCGAGAAGTTTTTGCTTGGCTTAAATTTTGGCAAATCAATGCGCTGGGGCGAGGGTAAATTTGAGTTTATCCGCCCGGTACGCTCGTTTTTGTGTTTGCTTGGAGACGAGGTCGTTAAATTTAACAAATTTGACGTGGAAAGCGGCGACAGTATTTTTATGCACAGAAGCGTAAGCTACGATAAATTTACCGTAAAAAACGCGAAAGACTATTTCGCCGCGATGCCTAAAATCGGCGTAATCCTCGATCAAAACGCGCGCCGAGAGAAAATTTTGAGCGAATTTAAACAAATCGAAGCTAAAAACGGCGTAACGGTCGAGGTGGACGAGGCGCTGCTAGACGAAGTCGTAGCGATCACCGAGCATCCGACCGCGCTGCTTGGCGGCTTTGAGCGAGAGTTTTTGGAGGTGCCTAGCGAGGTCATCATCACTTCGATGAAGGAAAACCAGAGATATTTTCCTGTTTTTGAGGGCGGCAAGTTAGCTAATCGCTTCGTGGTCGTCAGCAACGCTATCTCGCCAGAGCCAGCGCTCATCGTGAAAGGCAACGAAAAGGTTTTGCGCGCTAGACTTAGCGACGCGATGTTTTTCTGGCGCAGCGACCTAGCGCATGAGTTCGGCCCAGAAAAGCTAAAAAACATCACCTATCTAAAAGAGCTTGGTAGCACATTTGACAAAAGCGTGCGCGAGCTAGGCGTCGCAAAACGACTAGCCAAAATCTGCACCGATAGGCTAAAAGCGTGCGCGGGAGAGGGCTACGAGGCGCTACTAGAGCGCGCCGTGATGCTGAGTAAGGCCGATCTAACCACGCAGATGGTGTATGAGTTTACCGAGCTTCAGGGCGTTATGGGCGGCTACTACGCGGCGGCTAAGGGCGAAAACGAAAACGTCGTAACCGCCATCAAGGAGCAATATCTGCCAAGCGGCGAGGCTAGCGCGCTACCTAGCACTATCTTTAGCTCCGTCGTCGCGCTCGCGATCAAGCTCGAGACGCTAATCGGGCTCTTTAGCGCGGGCAAGATCCCAAGCGGCAACAAAGACCCGTATGCGCTCCGCCGCGCGGCTAACGGCGTCATCAAGATCATCCAAAACGAAAATCTAAACTTTGATATCGCGGCATTTTTACGCGAGACGGCGGAGGGATATGCTAAATTTGACGTCGAGGCGCTCATAAATTTCATTTTCGATAGACTTTATACATTCTTTGACGTAAATCCGTCCGTCGTAAAGGCCTGCCTAGCTAGCAAAAAGGGCGATGTGCTCGCGCAGTGCGAGGCGATCGAAGCTCTAGGCGCGATCTGCGCGGCGGATGACTTTAGGCAAAATTTTAGCACGTTTAAGCGTCTGGCAAACATCATCAAAGATGAAAATTTCGGCGCGGTAGACGAGGCGAAATTTGAAAACCAGAGCGAGAAAAAGCTAAATGACGCCTTTAAGGCTGCGGTAAAAGCCGGCGGCTCATACAGCGAACGCCTAAAAAATCTTTTCGGTCTAAAAGCTGCGATAGACGAGTTTTTCGACAACGTAATGATAAACGCCGAGGACGAGCTCGTGCGTAAAAACCGCCTTGCGCTCGTAGGGCAAATTTACGCGGAATTCCTCAAAATCGCCGATATAAAAGAGATAAGCCTATAAACGCTAGAAGCGGTAAAGCCGCTTCTAAACTCGGCATATGCTCCGGCTTGGCATCGGAGCTAGCGGTCTTGGATACTTTTTATGGAACAAAGGCGCATGCGAGGTAGATAGCGGCACCCTAGCTATCATGAACAACGCTCTCATACCTGCGGCCATCATCGTAAATTTAGTATTTTGGCATAAGGATGCGGATATACTAAGACTCTGCCTAGGCGGTGCTGTGATTTATATCTCGCTACTGATTCATAATAAAATCATCGCACACTACGAGCGAGCAAGCGTAGCGGCAAAATAACCTAAATTTGAAGCCAAATTTAGCTAAAATTTAAAACTAGCGGCGAGACCAAACATCGCCGCTTTACTTGACGGCAGTAGGTATTTTAAATTTTGGCTTTTAAAAAGGATCAGATATGCACGACGCCGCAGTACTTCTAATCGCACTCATTTTTCTAATCGTAAGCTTTTTTGTTGCTTTAATCGCCCCCAAAGGCAAACGCAAACTTCTTTGGCTTTTTGTTTGGTTTATGGTGTTTTTCGGGGATATTGTCGTACTTAAAGCAATTATGGCTTATTATGATTTTAAATATGCCAAGATAAGCGTCCACGAAAAGCCCGCCATACACGCTTACTATGCCGGAGAAAGAGAAATAGTCGAATGGAATAGAAGCGGTTTTCTTTTGATAGATCCAACCAATTGGCTAAATTTCCCTGCAAATACGACCGATGCAAATTTCATATCTTTGATAAACGGCTACGTAAATTTTATAGACTAAAAAAAAAAAAGCGAAAATCCCGCCACAAACGGTAAATATTTTAGAATTTATCTGGATGATTATACCGCACAAGAGTGCTTTTTATCAGCCAAGTTAAGCACAAGAGGCTTTTTAAAGAGTATCCCGATAACATATGAAGAATTAAATATATTTTTTAATCAACTGCAATCAAATCATGAAAACGAGGATAAAATAATCAGAGAGATAAAATCGTTACTTGACGATAAAAATGCCTCGACGATAGATATAAAACCGTCTAAAATATTAAGCTACATAAAATACAATATAAAAGATCTCAAACAAATCTACAAAGACAAATGCGTAGCTCGCAAAGAAATCAATGAAGATGAGATAGCGTCTGTCGAGCTCGTAGTGGAAGATTCGTATCATCTCTTAGAGCAAAAGCCGAATATAAAAACCGTGTTTGATAAGATAATAGACATGGGATTTAACTACGGCGGACTAATCAAAGATAGAAGTACCGGTAAGATACTAGCCGACAATACATACATCTACGAGTCTTATCACTCTTGGCTAATCCAAGCCTTAACTAATGCTTTGGGTCCAGAGTCGGGCGGTCCGTTTTGGATGTGTAATAAAAACGAGACCACTTGGATACAGGACTGTAATCAAAAAATGATAAATGAGAAAGTTTGAGATAGCTATACGTTAAACTCAAGCGCAAATTTGACGCGCCGAAGAGTCCGTCAAATTTGCAAATTATACTATCTCTAAAACCGCCGTGATATCTGCCATACCTTGCGTATACATAGCTGATGTCACGAGCGCGTCTGCGCCTGTGATAGCGAATTCTCGGACGTTTTTTAGATTTATCCCGCCGCTTGCGACTAGGGCCGCGTTTGGGGCGATTTTGTCTCGTAGGTCCACTGCTTGCTTTACGGCTTCCGGCGTAAATTTATCGCACTGCACGACGTCGGCGCCCGCCCTTAAAAGCGCTTCGCAATCATCTAAATTTTCGCACTCGACGGCGATTTTGCGCTCGGGGGCTTTTGCTTTAAAGGTTGGAATTTGAGCCAAAAACTCCTCATACGAGTCGTAAGCCTTGATATGATTTTTAAAAAACAGCACGCTATCGCTCAAATTTAGCCTGTGTATACCGCAGTCGCCCTCAAGCACGGCCTTTAGGCAAAATTTCTTGGCAAACGGGAAGCTCTTGCGCGTGGCTAGGATTTCGCATTTTGGATTTACGCTTTTGGCGGCCTCGTTCATCGCTCTTGCGCAGGTGGCGATCCGGCAGGCGTATTCTAGGCAAATTTGCGCTAGTTTCCAGGCTTTGTGCACATTATCGTAGCTGCCGCTGATTTTTACGATCGGCTCTTTTGCGGCTGCGACGGCTGAGTTTGGGACGCAAATTTGAGCCTCGCAGTCTAGCAAGCGCGCGATACCGGCCGCTACGTCTACGCAGCTAACCGTTACGTCCTCGCGCGGCAGTATGGTTAAGACGGCGTTTTTACGGATGCCTTGAAGCGAGGTCGTAAGATCAAAGTAGGGCAGGTCTTCGCCGATATAGGCTAAAATTTCCGCGTCATTTATCTTTATCATCGCTTGCTAGCCTCTTTGCTTCGGCGTTTTTCTTGTTTGCGTTTACGATCATATTTCTAAAAATGCCGTTTTCGTAGAGTCCCGCGTGATATAGCGAAAAGCCGACGAATGCGATGCCTGCGATCGTATGCAGTTTCTCGCAGCGGCTTTTGTTTCTACCTTTAAGCCCGAGCGCCGTTAGGCAAACGGTGGCTAGAGTGACGCTCATTCCGATTTTTGCGACTTTTCTATGGGTTTGTAAATTTAAAAGTTGTCCGCTTATGTTCATTTTTTTCTCCAGCAAGTTGTGTTTGCGATGCCTATGCTCTCAGGGTCAAATTCCGGATTTAGCCCCGCTTTTCTTTGCGATTCGTAGTCTTTTAGGGCTTTTATCATGACTTTTGATAGCATAAAGATCGCCGCGATATTTATCGTAGCCATCGCCGCCATCGTGATATCGGCGATATTCCAGGCGATAGTTAGGTTCATCTGCGCTCCGACGAATATCATCGCGACCGCCGTTAGCTTAAAGGCTAGGGCGATTTTGTGGTTTTTGGTAAGGTATTTTATATTTGCCTGCGCGTAGTAGTAGTTGCCGATCAGCGACGTGATGGCAAAAAGCACCACCGCAAGCGTCGTAAAGTGAAGGCCGATCTCGCCGTAGTACTCGCGCATCGCAGCCTGCACCAAAGGAAGCGCGCTTAAAACTTCGCCGCTAGCACCGGTTTGCTTTGTGATATAGGCCTGCGAGAAAAGCACTATCATGCCGGAAGCCACGCAGATCGTCATATCTATAAAAACCGCCATCGCCTGCACGAGTCCTTGCTTTACGGGGTGGCTAGTGTGAGCCGCGGCGGCCGCGTTTGGCGCAGAACCCATGCCGGCTTCGTTTGAAAACAGTCCGCGCTTGATACCGTAGACGATCACGCTGCCCGCAAATCCACCGAATATCGCCTTAAAATCAAAGGCGCTTTTCATGATCATATCAAAGACGGCCGGAAGCTTGTCTAAATTTAAGCAGATCGCGATAAAGGCTAGCAGGATATAAGCAAGCGCCATAAAAGGCACGATGTAGGAGCTAACCTTGCCGATGACGTGGCTCTTGCTAAAAAACATCACCGCCGCAAATGCCGTTAGGATGATACCGATACCCACGGGCAAGCCGCTATCGCTAAAGCTCGTAGCACCAGCGCTTTGGTCGTAGTAAATTTGAAAAGCGGAGGTCATGGTGTAGCTTTGTAGGCCGTTAAATCCGTACGCGTACGTGATGATGAGGATAACGGCAAAAAGCGTAGCTAGCCATTTAATGCCTAGGCCGTTTTTTATGTAGTATGCCGGTCCGCCCTTAAAGCCCAATACGTCTTTGGTCTTGTAAATTTGAGCTAGCGTACTCTCGGCAAATGCCGAAGCCGCGCCCAAAAAAGCCATCAAACACATCCAAAATAGCGCGCCCGGTCCGCCTGCTACGATAGCGGCGGAGATGCCGGCGATATTTCCGATACCCACGCGCGAGGCGGTGGAAATCATAAGCGCTTGAAAAGGCGTGAGGTGGTGCTTGTTGTATTTATCCTTTTTCTCGACTAAAACCTTGCAAGCCTCGAAAAACATCCTAAACTGCACGAATCTCGTGATATAGCTAAAATAAATACCGGTAAGAACGAGCACGATAACCAAAAAATAGCCGTATAAAAAGTCGTTGGCTAGCGACATCTCGTCGTTCATAAATTTTAAAATTTTATCTATCAACCGTCATTCCTTCAAATTTACTTCGCGCCTATCTTGACGCCTTTCATCGAATTTGCCAGCAGTCCGATCGTCGTGCCGTTGTGTAAAACGGCCGTGGCGATAGGGTTAAAAAGGCCAAACGTCGCGCCCGCCAGGATGAGGGAGTTTATGCCAACGGTAGCGTTAAAATTCGTATTTATCAGCCTCATAGTTTTATTTGCGACGTCTTTTGCGACGGCGACCGAGCCGATGTCGTCTTTTAGTAGGCTTATGTCGGCGGTGGCTTTTGCTATGTCGGCGCCCTTTTGCATACTGATGCCTACGTGCGCCTTGGTAAGGCTTGGCGCGTCGTTGATACCGTCTCCGACGAAGGCTACTTTTTTGCCCTCGGCTTTTAGCTGCTCGATGATGCCTGCTTTATCGGTAGGTAGGCAGTTTGCGTAGACTCTGTCGATGCCTAGCTCGCTTGCTACCTGATCGGCTTTAGACTGCACGTCTCCCGTTAGCATAATGAGCTCTTTTACGCCTAGTTTTCGTAGTTTTGCTAGCGTCTGCGCGGCGTTTTCTCGCATGGTGTCGCGCATGGCGATGACGCCTAAGAGCTCTTTGTCGTAGCCTACGTAAAGTAGCGTGAGTCCGCTATCTACTTCGCTTTTTATGATTTCTTCGTGCTTGCTAAATGAAATTTGCTCGTCGTCCTCTAAAAAATGCCGCGATCCGATTACGACCTCTTTGCCGCCTACGTATGTTTTCACGCCGTGAGCGACGATAAACTCGACCTCGTCGTGGTGAATGTGGTGAAAGCCTATCTCGCGCGCGGCCTTTACGATGGCCTCGGCTACGGGGTGGAAGTAGTGCTCCTCTGCGCTTGCGGTCAAATTTAACAGCTGCGCTTCGGTAAATTCTTTTTTAAACGAGTGAACTTTCACGACGCTTAGGCTGCCGTGCGTTAGCGTGCCTGTTTTATCAAAGACGAAAGTATCGGCGCTCGCTAGGGCTTCGATAGCTTTGGCGCCTTTTATCAGTACGCCGTTGCGGCCGGCTTTTGAGATGCTTGATTTAAAGGCGACTGGAGTGGCTAGCTTTAGCGCGCAGGAGTAGTCCGCCTGCAAGACGCTAGCTACGCGAGTCATATCTCGGCTAAGCAGATACGAAACGCCGGCTAGGCTTAGCGTCACGGGCACTAGCTTGTCGGCTAGCTTCGTGGCCTTTAGTCCGACGGCCGATTTTTCGTTTAGTGAGCTTTGGATGTAGGATTTTATCCTAGCAGTCGCGCTCTCTGCCGCTATGCTCTCGGCCCAGATTTTTATGCGTCCGTCCTCGACGACGGTTCCGCTCATCACGCGGTCGCCGCGCTCTTTTTTGACGGGTTCTGCTTCGCCCGTCATCGAGACTTGATTTACGCTTGCGGTGCCTTCCACGATATAGCCGTCGATGCCGATGCTCTCGCCTGTACCAACGACTACGATGTCGCCTATTTTAACGTCTACGGTCGGGATTTTTTTGAGAGATTTTTTACTGTGATCATTTATCTCGATCCAGACCTCTTCGATATTCGGGCGGGCTAGCTCTTTGATGAGGTCGTCGCTGCGGTGTACGGCGCTTTCTTCCATGTATTCGCCGATAGTTAGCATGAGATTTGTGCTATTTGCCGCTAAAAAGTCGCGCCTAGCCAGGCTCACGCCTACTGCGGTGGCTTCGAGTACTTTTGAGGTTATGCCCTCGTTTACGGCTTCGCTTGCGCCTTCTTTTAATAGGGGAGCGGCGGCTATCAGGCTAGCCATAGCCTTTACGCCGTTGCTACTTATAAGAGGCGTGATGGCTAGAGCCGTTGCCGCCTTGTAAATTTCAGCCTTGCTCGGGCTATTTTTGCGCTTGTTAAAATTTGCGATCGGCAAATTTTCGATGAACTCTTTGATTTCGTTTAAATTTGACTCAAAGCCGACGATGATACTTTTTGCTTTTTTGTTTACCCTGACGCTTTTTGCGTACCTAAACTCCGAAATTTGAGCCTCCAAGCGGCTCTCGTCGCAGTCCTCGCCGATGCGTTCGCAGACGAAGCGCACGCGGTTTTTAGTCAGGTGCGCGATGTGAACGTTATTTTTGGGAGTCAATTTCGGCCTTTACATCTTCAAATCGCTCTTTTAGTTCTTCAAATCCTGCTTGAAGCAAATTTGATCCCTTCGCGATAGCTGAAAATAGCGCTTTTTGCGCGTTTTCGTTTGTTAGTACGTATGCAACGACGCCGCCTATGAGCGCACCTTTTATAAAGCCTGCCGCGTTAAAATTTGCCGGGACAAAGTCTTTTAGCGCGTCGTTTATGCCGCGGTCAAACGCGCTTGGAGCGCCGGTAGTCTTTACCGTTGTAGTCGTAGTCGTCGTGCTGCCGTCGTCGTTTAGCTGATTTACTGTTTGAGTTTGATTGATGTATGGGTTTTTCATTTGCTTTCCTCTAATTTTTTGATTAAATTCTCCGTCGCGATCACGCCTGCGATACCTACGGCTACGGTGACAGCTGCGGCAAAATAGCGTGCAGAGACTAGTTTGTTTGACGCGCTAATGGCGCATGCCGTGACGATACCGCCTTGGATCGCGGTTTTGGTCGTTTTTGCGACTACTTCGGCCTTGCTTGCGCTACCTTTTTTGTAGTTTAGTATGCCTACGCCGCCGGCTGCTATCGCGCCGATTAGTGCGCCGCTTATCATATGATCGACGGGGAGTCTGGTTGTTGATGTTAAATTCATTCTATACCTTTATTATTTTTCTAAATTCGGCTCAAGCGCGTTTGCGATGTCGTCGGCTAAAATTTTAGTCTCTGGAGCCGCTTTTGCCGGAACTTTTTTAGCTCTCGGAGCTCTTTTTTTCTTGGCTTTTGTTTTTTCGGCTTCTTTGGCTGCCTCTTTTTGCGCTTTTTCTGCGGCTACTTCGGCGCTAGTACGTCTTTTGCGTTTTTTAGTTTCGGTTTTTTCTTCGCTTTTTTTAGCAAATTTTTTCTCCGCATACTCTTTTGCTTCGCTTACTTTTTTCTCAGCAAATTCCTTTGCGTTTTCGGCAAACTCTTTGCCTTTATCAAGCCCGGTTTCAAGGGCTGATTTGATTTTGTCTTTGTTGTTAAAAGCCGCGACGGCTAAACCTCCTAAGATTGCTCCTGCAATAAACGGTAGTGCCATTTTTTATCCTTTGTGTTGAATTTTATTCTCTATCTTTATTTTTATCTAAATTTTTACTGAGCATAATGCTAGCTAGTCCGCCAAGCGCCAAACCGCCGAAAAACGAAAAATTCGGATTATTTAAAAGCGCGATAGCGTCCTCTTTGCTGCCTTGCCCCGAGCTTATACGCTCTAGCGTTTGGCTGATTTGCTTAAAGCTATCCGAATCAAAAGCGTTTAAGATATTTTCGCTCGGATTTTGAGACGTTTGCGCCTGCTCCTCTTGGCTTGCGTTACCCGCACCTTGAAACTGCGCGGCTAAAATTTGAGCCAGTTTTGCTTTGAGAGCCGGGATGTATTCGTTATTTGACGTAGCCCAGAGCCTAAAGCAGACGTCTTTAAAGTTTTCATCGCTCAGGCTGTCGGTCAAATTTTCATAAAACGCGTTTAGCTCAAGCTCGTAGTTTAGGGCTTTTATAAAGCAAGCGTCAAGATCCTCGCACGCTAAAGCGCAAAAAACTTGCGGGTCGGCGGGGTCTGCGTAGGACTTTAAAAGCTCCAGTCCGCTTCGTCTAACCGCTAAAATTTGATCAAAAATTTCATCTTTTTTGCAGACGTTTTCGTAAAATTTTACTCCCTGCGACTCCAGTAAAAACACCGCATTTGCGGCTTGCTTTAGCTCTTCGTTCATCTTGCGCCGCCGGTAGCTTTTTGAGCTAGGTTATTGATGAGAGCTGAAATTTCGTGCAAATTTTGGCCTTTTAGCAGATCGTCCCACATCTTTTTCGGAAAAATTTCGTGGTCGTATTCGATCGTCGCCGAGCCGATTAGCTTATTAAATTTGACGTTTTTTATGCCGTCTATTTGCTTGATCGTTTGGTCTATTTTTTCTAACGGCAAGCTGTCCGCTTCTTTTTTGATATCGCTGCTGACGCGGACTCTTAAACGGCCTGCGACGTGGTGGATCGGCGTAAAATACGAAGCTATGCGTAAGACTAGCTCCGATGGTATATGTGGCGCTGCGCTCATGTTTCTCCTTTGTTTTTTTTGGCGTATTATCTATTTGTCACGCTTAAATTTAACTGAAACTTTTTTGCATATCGTTATCAAATCATTTTTGATAAAGAGCGCAAAATAGGCTATATGTTTTGGCACTTTGGACAAATTCCGTATAAAATCATCGCATGACCTTCGAGTTTAAAGCCTGAATTTTTACAAATTTGTTCTTGTTTTTCTTCTATATATTTATCAAAAAAACTCTCTGCCGCACCGCATTTTATGCAGATTAGATGGTCGTGATGCGACTTTAAATTTAGCTCGAATTTATTTATCCCGCTCTCTTCAAAGCTCAAAACGAGACCAAAGTCCTGCAAAAAATTTAAAAACTGATAGATCGCCGTGAGACTCACGTTTCGTCTAAATTCTCTTTTGATCTTGGTTTGTATCTCGCTTGCGCTAAGATGCTCGTCGCTGGAAAATAAAATTTTTAAAATTTGCTCTTTTGCGGCGGAATTTTTATATCCGTAATCCCGTAAAAGCTCTAAAAATTTCATATAAAATTTATCAAAAGTGTGCATTTTGCCGCCGTTTCAGCCGATTAAAATTACTTTTTATTATAGTAAAAAAAGCTGATAATGCGATAAATTTAAGACCAATTCTCAAAAAATGGAGATTTTGGCTAAGCGGTTATAAAGGTTATTTTGGCATAATTCCGCAAAAATTTTAAAAGGGAAGCCATGACGTACGACGAACTAGAGCTTGAGGCGGTTTTGCTAGAGGTTTTAGAAAACCGAGGCAATTTTGAATCGCTTGACGATGAAGAGCTTTTCGAACTTATCGAAGAGGTCGCAAAATATACCGACGGAGATTATGAAGAGGCGTTTGAGTATATGACTCAGTTTTCGCCGATTAATAAAAAAAGATTCGTCTCTCTTTATACGGTTTAGCCGCTAGGCCAAACCGTTTTTAAAACTTATTTTTCGCTTTCAAAATATTTATTTATTATTTCTTTTAGCTTTTTAGTGTATCTTGAGTCTTTCGGAGAGTTGTTGTAGATATCTTCGATCGCGTACATTCTTTCGTAGTAGTCGTTGGTGTCTTGCATATTTATAACTAAATTTGACGCGTTTAGACTAACGCCGAAAAATATTCCTCTCTCTTTCGATTTTGATACGCCAAATGCCGAAATCTCAGGTAAATCCGTCATCGCGGCAGCTTTTTCACCAACTCCCATTATGGCGGCATCAACGCTGATATCTAGGGTGCCTTTGCCGTTTACTAAACCGTCGTAAGATCTGCTTGATTTAAAAAGTATTATCAAATCGCTTGATTGGTAGCCTGCTTGCGCGCCTATGCCGCCGCCTCTAAAATCCACGAATATCGGGCTGCTCCACTCGTTGTCATCGTTTTTAGCTACGAAAATACCGCTTCCGTTGTGTCCGCTGATTATAAACCCGCTCTTAACGAGATCCGGGATGATTACTATGCCCTTGACGTCTTTTAGGTTGATTTTTCTATTTTTTTCGGCAAGTTTTTCGTTATCTTGTCCAAACGTATCTAGGATATTGAGTGCCGTTTTTACCCTTTGATTTTGCGTGAGCTCGGCAAAGGCAGCACTGGATAGCAACATGAGGCAAAGCGCCAGTTTGAAAAAATTTCGCATTTTGTTTCCTTTTTCGTAAAATTTACCCGCTATTATAGTATTTTTTTATTAAATTTAAAAATTATTCGTTAAATTTACGTAAAGGATGTAAATGAAAAAAATTATTTTAGCCGTTTTGATTTGTTTAAATTTGGGCGCAAAAGGGCAGGTTGGCGCGCCGAGCCAAACTCAGATGATCGTAAACGGCGACATCGAGATAGTACAGGTGGAGGCTAAATTTGCCGGAAATTTAAGCATTGACGGCAAGAAAAAGCGCTGGCTTAGCGTGCCCGGGGATGAAAATTTAAAATTTGCCATCGTCGCCGCTAGCTACCGTCAAAAGGGCGAAATAAAGCTAATAAACGGGCTTAAAGGCGGCGATGAAACGATAATTTTTAAGATCGTAGAGGGTCAATATAAAAAAGAAAAAATAACCGTCGAAGGCAGCAAAGTAACGCCGCCAAAAGATGTGCTAAAGCGTATCGAGGAGGAGCGCGAGGAGGCGAATAAAATCTACGCGACGGCTAATGCCGGGCTAAAATTTGACTCCAAATTTATCCTGCCGATGAGTTCTGCGATCACGAGCCCGTTCGGTACCGCGCGCGTATTTAACGGTACCTTAAAGAGCTATCACGGCGGCACGGACTTTAGAGCGGCGGTCGGCACGTCCGTAGTCACGGCAAACGACGGCGTAGTCGTCATAGCAAAAGATCGCTACTATGCGGGCGGATCCGTGGTGATAGATCACGGCGAGGGCATCTACACGCAGTACTATCATCTAAGCGTACTAAACGTCAAAGTCGGACAAAGCGTCAAAAAAGGCGACGTCATCGCGCTTAGCGGCGCTAGCGGACGAGTGAGCGGACCGCACCTGCACTTTGGCGTGATCGCGGGCGGCGTGCAGGTAAATCCGATAAATTTCGTCAAAAAAATCAACGAAATTTTAAATTAACATTTTTTTCACGACTTTTCTTTAAACTTCGCTCATCTTTTTGAAGGAGAGAAAATGAAAAAAGTAGTTTTGATTAGTATGTTAGTTGCGGGCGGGCTTTTTGCCGCTTCGCTTGAAAATAACACGAACGACGAGCTTTATAAAATGGTCGCAAACGCCGACGCTAAGACGCTTAGCGAGGTAGCGTTTGAGATAGATAAGCGCGCGGGTAAGCTAAAATTTGAAGCCAAAGAGGCCAAACGCGGGCTAAAAACCGAAATCAGAAAGAAGTTTGAGGGTATGAGTATCGCCGATAGAGAGCGGTTTATGCGCGAGTTTAGAAGCGGCTATAACGCCCAAGTGGGTGCGCTAAGCGTGGCGGAGGCAAAAAAGCTTGATATCGAGCTAAAAGACGGCGATGACGACGATGATTTTCACAAGAAATTTAAGCACGATTTTAAGGGCGGATTTATAAAAGATAAAGACGGCAAAGGCTCTCATACGCCGCGCAATAAAGAGTAAATTCGGCCTTTTTTAGGCTTTGCGGGGCGGATTTTCGTTTAATTTTGCGCGAAAATTTGCTCCGCTTTTTGCAAATTTAAGCATTTTAGCGACGACGTAAATTTATGAAATTTTACCCTGGAATTTAGATGAAATTTGATAAATTTACGCAGGATCTATTTGTAGCGAAATTTGAGCGCTCTTTGAAAATCTCGGATGCAAACGAGCCTTGCAAACAGGATAAATAAAACCCGAAAATCAAGCGGATAAAACGCCGTAAAACGACAAAAACAAACGAAAACGGAGCGAAAATGAGTAAAATTTTGATCGTCGAGGACGAAAATATGCTGCTTGAGATGATGTGTGCGTATTTGCAGGCTCAGAGCTACGATACTGCGGGCGCGAAAAGCTACGACGATGCGTTAAATATAGCCTACGAGAGCAACTTTGATCTTTGGATATTTGACGTCAAGATCATCGGCGGCAGCGGCTTTGCGCTACTTGAGGAGCTGCGAAACGCGGGCAAAAACACGCCTTGTATATTTACGACCTCGCTAAATACGCTTGATGACGTGCAAACCGGCTTTACTAGCGGCTGCGACGACTATATCAAAAAGCCGTTTGAGCTAAAAGAACTGCATCTGCGCGTACAAAATTTGCTAAAACGCACCTTCGTGCACAACAAAAACGAGTTGGTAAATCTGGGCGAAAATTTGGGCTTTGATATGAATCAGGGCTTGCTTTTTCGTGACGGCAAGGTTGTCTCGATGCCTAAAAAGCAGTCTAGGTTGCTGGCGCTTTTACTTAAAAATCAGGATAAATTTTTAAGTAGAGAGGAGATTTATTCTCAAATTTGGGACTACGACGAGAGTCCTAGCGAGCTTAGCCTGCGCGTTTATATCGCGGAGCTGCGTAAAATTTTAGGCAAAGAGCGAATCGTTAGCGCATCAAAGCTAGGCTATAAATATGTTTAAGCTTTTTAGTGCGGCCAAGATACAAAGAGTAGAGTACTGGCCTAAAATTTCATCCAAATTTACGCAAGATTTTTGCCGTTTTAGGCTTCAAATTTTACGTCCGCAAGATAGCCGCAAATTTAATCCAAAAGGCGGCAAATGTCCTTTCTAAAATTAGTTAAAAAAGCCTTCGCCCCGCTCTGGGACCGTCAAATTTTACCTATTTTTTTGCTTTATTTTATCACGAGCGCCGCATTTTTGGTTTTTTTTGCGCAGATGTTTTATGAGCGCGAGAAGCATTTTATCCTAGACCGCGACGTATTTATCGTGCGAGATTTGCAGCACCACCTGCAAAATAAACTGCAAAAAAACGGCGAGATAGACGACGATGATTTCGACGACGTCGAGGCTTTTGC
Source organism: Campylobacter massiliensis (assembly GCF_014253065.1). Classification (NCBI taxonomy): domain Bacteria; kingdom Pseudomonadati; phylum Campylobacterota; class Epsilonproteobacteria; order Campylobacterales; family Campylobacteraceae; genus Campylobacter; species Campylobacter massiliensis. The sequence continues at coordinate 628,771 of NZ_JACLZK010000002.1, read as the reverse complement.
CGTAAATTTAAAAACGGGCGAGGAGATCGAGGACGACTTTGAGCCGCGCGAAGGCATGCCGCAAAGGTACAAGGACGGAACGAGCTCGGTAGTGCAGTTTTATCTCAAAAATCGTCTCGGCGAGGAGGAGTACTACGTCGCGGTCAAGGTCGCGGATCCTGAGTTTGCGATCTTTACGCTAAAACTCAAGATAATATTTTTCTCGTTTATGATACTGCTTGCTATTTTAGTCATAGCTTATTTTATCATCCGGCTTTCGTTGCGTCCGCTTTACCGTCGTATCGACTTTTTAAACGGCTTTATCAGGGATACGACGCATGAGATAAACACGCCCCTTAGCGTCATTTTGATGAGTATAGAGATGTTTGAAACCGATCCCAAAAAATACCTAAATAACATAAAAACCGCTTCTAAAACGATCTCGACGCTTTATGAGGATCTCACGCTGGTAAAACTTAGCGGCAAAGAGGACGTAGCGGCGACGAGCTTTAGCCTTAGCGAGCTGGTGCGCGAGCGGATCGGGTACTTTGGGCTAAATTTAGAGCAAAAAAATATAAACCTAAGCACGCAAATCGCCGAAGTGCAGCTACGCTCGTCCTATAAAAAAACGCGAAAAATCATCGATAATCTGCTCAGCAACGCCATAAAATACTGCGACGAAAACGGCTCGGTAAGCGTAAATTTAACTCCCGCAGCGCTTGCGATATCAAACAGCGGCGCGGGCATCGCGAAGGAAAATTTGCCGCGGATTTTTGATCTTTATACGCGGTTTGACGAGCGAAACGGCGGCTTTGGTATCGGGCTTCATATCGTTAAAACTTTTTGCAAGGAGCTCGGGTTTAAAATTTCGTGCAAAAGCGGCGGGGGGCTAACTGAGTTTCGCGTCGGTTTTGGCGGTAGCGCGGTTAAAATTTAAGAAAGCCGGGTTGTAAAATTAAGGCGCTTTGGTTTATACGGCAAGTTTGGGTCAAATTTTAAACCGTCAAATTTGACCCAAATCGCTAAACTTAAATTTGACGCGCAAGCGGGCTAAATTTAGAAAGTATGCAAAACCGAGAAAGCTAAATTTGGCGTATCAAGGCAAAATATCGACGTTTATTTCGTTTTTTACCTCTACGGTTACGCTTTGGGTCGTGCCGTTGTATTCGGTGTAGTCTGCGCCTACGTTTCCTTGGGTAAAGTTTTTAAGATGTAGCGTATCTCCGCTCTCGCCGTCTATCTTTAGCCTGTTGTCGCTATCCGTCATATCAAGCACGTCCTCGGCGGTTATCGTAGTTTCAACGTCGTTTTCCGCGCCGCCTAACTCGAGTTTTTCAAAGTCTTTAACTCTGCTAAAGTCTATGGTTTCGGAGATGTTTAGCGTATCCTCGCCGCTGCCGCCTTTTATGGCGGAGGTTGAGATGTTCGCTCCTTTTTCTATCACGACCTTGTCGTTGTCCTCGTCGCCTCTTATTTCGGAATAATTATCAAAATTTGCTCCGGCTTTTATGCTGATAGTATCATCGCCTCTGCCTCCAAATATCACGGAGTGCGAGACGTTTGCTCCGACGTTTAGGTTTATGGTGTCGTTGCCTTCGCCTCCGGCTATGCGTGAGGTGTTTTGGATCTGCGCGCCGCTGTTGATATGTATTTCGTCGTCTCCTTCGGCGGCGTTTATCTGGGCTTTATCAAGGATCGCTCCGCCGTTTACGTTTATAGCGTCGTTGCCCGTACCGGTGTGTATGTAGGTGCCTTGTTTAAACTCGGCTCCGCTGTTTAGCGTTACGACGTCTTCGCCTTTGCCCGTGCCTATGCCGGCAGTATTTCCCGATGTCGCAGCGTTTTCAAAGGCGCTATTAGAGATAGTCACTTTGTCGTTATCATCCTCCATAAATAGCTCGGAGTTTATAAATTTAACTCCGTCTAGCTCGATCTTTTCCTCGCCTGCGCCTGTATTTACGGCGACGTTGGTGAGCGTTACGCCGGATTTTATATTGATGTTATCGTTGCCTGCGTATGTTGATATGATGGAGTCGTTTCTGTTGTTTGTAGAGCCGGTCACGTCGGATTCTATATTTATCGTATCGGCGTCTTTTCCCGTCGTTACTCTAACGTCTTTAAAGGTGGAATTTTGCCCCAATGTTACCTTGTTTTCTCCGTTGCCCGCGATGATATCTACTTTTTCTAGTGTGGAATTTTCAACCGTTATGATATCGTCGCCTTCATCGGTATCTATCGTGGCTTTTGAGCCGTCTTGACCTTTGATGGCGGAGTTTTTTATAGTCACCGTATCATCGCCCACGCCGGTATGTACTTCTGAGTTTTCTATAACTCCTCTTGTGTTTACGACATCACTGCCTGCACCAGTATTTGCGACGAAATGATTTACGTGGCCGCTAAGATTTAGCGTATCATCGCCCGTGCCAGTATTTATGTGCTTGCCGTCGGTTTGCGCATTTCCTTGTATGGTTAGGTAGTCGTCGTGGTCTATTATTTTGCCCGTTGCGCTAGAGTTTATTATCTCGGCGTTGTTCGTGGTGACGGTCAGGGTTAAATTTCTAGAGTAGTCTTTGTAGGTTATGCCGTAGTCTTCGTATTTGACGCCGTCGCTATCCAGCTTTGATTGGCCCTCTACGCCTTGGTTTTGGTTGTCGCTTTGCGTCGTAGGGGTGCTGGATAAATTTACTCCGTCGTGCCCGTCGTTATCTATGATTTTTACTCTTATTTGGACGTTGTTTATATTGTTGGCATCGGCGATGGCTACTTGATTTCCGCTAGTCCACGTGAGGCCGCCGTCAGTCGAATACTGCATAGAACCCGCCTCGTAATCTACACCCGCCGTCCCGCCGCTTAGGCTAAAATTTAGCGTAGTTGCCCTAGCTTTTAGGGCGCTTCCTACGGATAAAGCAAAGGTTAGATAATTGCCCGATCCCTCTATAACATCGCTTAGGGCACTTACGTTTAGGGCTTTTGGAACTGGCGTCGGAGTCGGAACTGGCGTCGGAGTCGGAACTGGCGTCGGAGTCGGAACTGGCGTCGGAGTCGGAACTGGCGTCGGAGTCGGAACTGGCGTCGGTTGCTGAGAATCAACATTCTCAGCAATGCCGCTTGCTGCGGCGCTAGCGAATGCTTTGATGCTTTCAGAAGTTTGACTTGACGCTAAGTTGCCGTATGTTGCAATTACGCTTGATATATGGCCACCTTCGGTAAATGTAACTTTGCTCAGGCTCACGCCATCCGAGCTAACCGAGCCGCCGCTACCGCCAGACACTGTTTCTTGTGCGTCTTGAGGCTGGATTTCGTCTAGCGATGCTTGCCGTGAGGCAATGATATCGGCCGCCATAGTCTCGTCTTCAATGTTTTCTTTTGCTGTTGCGCCTTGATCTGATAGCAAAGTATCTTCGTCTGTTATGACTACGTCTTTATCGCTATTTTGCGGTATGACGATGGCGTCTTTTACGACGCTTTTTGCGATACTTGCTTTGACCGACACGACTATCCTTTGCTTTAAATTTTGCGGTATTATATTATTTTTCCTATTTTTTGTATATTGTACTTGAGTGCAGGTTTAAAAAGACCCCATTGAGGATAAATAAAAATGGTATAATAAGTAAAATTTCAAATTTAAAGAGTGAGACATGGCAATCTCTAGTAGCGATATAAGCGCTTTGTATATTACTTTATTTAATAGGGCTCCAGAGGGTGCGGGGCATGAGTTTTGGTTAAAATCGGCCGATAAACAAGGTTTAAATTTGAGCCAAGTTGCCGCACAGATGCTTGATACGGACGCATCGAAAGAGTATTTTGCAGGCAAAGAGACGAATTTTGATTTTATAAATCATATTTACGCAAATTTATTCGGCAAAACCAACATTCAGGATCCAGATGGAGTAAAATTTTGGACGGATAGCATAGAAAAAGGCGCATCTAAAGCATTTATCGTATCGGAAATACTAAATGCCGCCACGAACAATGTCTATACTAAGGCCGAAGATATAAAAGCCCAAAAGCTATTTTTAAACAAAGTAAATGCCGCCGAAATCACCTATAGATCGATAAAAGACGTCCTAAGTAAAGGCACGATAAATGAAAAAATAGCTGGCTTTAGCGCGATACTAAAAAATATAAAAGAGGCTTGCCCTCCGGTACATATCGCTCAAGTCGTAAAACAAGAGGCTCTGAAGGCAAATTTACAAATTTTAAGCGATGATGAGGTCGCTAAAATCACAAAAGAAGTATTTGCGTCGGTAAGCATCGATGAGGCTAAAAAGGCTCTAAAAGAAACTACCGCCACTAGCGATATATGCCCGCCTAAGCCTAGTCCTGGAGGCGACGTCAAGCCTAGCGAGGAGTATATCAAGCTTAATCAAGTCGGCGATACGTCCGTTTATAAAAGCGACGACGGTAAGTATGTCGTGGATCTCGGTATGGACGAGGTAGCGTCCGGCAAGGCGCTAGCAGTCGGTAAAAATAGTAATAAAACATACGAGATAAGCGAAGGCTCAAATACCTCGCCGGTTTTAAAATTTAACGACAAACCGCTTTTGAAGCAGGATACTCAAGGTGGAACTATTTATAAAAACGGCGCCATCACGGTTAAATTTATATCCAAGGATGGCAAGGTGGTTTTTGCGTACGATGGCGAAAGCAGCGGCTTTGTGCTTAAAGAGGACGTAAACGACGGATATGAGACGATGTCGCAGGCAAAAATCCAAAACGGCGAATTTAAGGTAAATGCCGACGTAAAAGCTACGTATAAAACCGAGATCGTAAAAATTTCGTCGCAAAGCTATCAAATTTCTAAGATAAAAGCCTTTGACGGAGCGAGCGATTATAAATTTGGCGCAAACAAGCTTGCTGTAGACCGCGATCTGAAAATATCGCAAAAAGATATGACTTCTTTAAAAATCCCCCTAGTAAACGGCAAAATTTATAGCGGCGAGATAGACGGATTTACTGTTACGGCCAAGGCAAACGGCGAGCTTGAAAGTATAGAAAAAGATGGAGCGTTATATGCTTTTGATACTCAAGAGAAGGTGAAATTTGTTAAATTTGCCGACTATACGTTTGTCTTAAAAACTCCGCTTTATCTTAGTGACATTATCGCAAAAACGGCCGACGCTACGGGAAATTTGCTAGCAAAAGCGTCGTCTGAAATTTTAAACGAAAGCGGAGATAAATTTATATTAGACGCCGCAGGAAGCGGAAACGTAGAAAAGGCTCAAGTAAACGGAGGCGCCGAGCTAACTCCGGTGGCTGCTACGCCTTTTGGATTTGCGACGATAAACGATATGGAGATAGCAAAGGCGAAATTTAATGATGAGAATTTGGAGTTTACTCTCACGGCTATGCCGGCGCCAAAATATAGCGATGCAAAAACCTATCAAATCGCCCAGGGTAAAGAGATGGGTGGAGTAATGTTAAAGTCGGAAACGGGCTACGTAAACAGCAAAGTTGAAAAGGGCGGGCATAAATTTGAGGTTTTCGGTGGTGGAGAGAATAAATACAATATAGTAGAAAAAGACGAGAATAACAATGATTTATCGGCAGAGCAGTTTAATGACGGGCTGTATAAATTTGTCGAATATAACGGCACTGCGGTGAGCAGTATAAGGCTCGTCGGCAGCGAAAACGACGATACGGCCGTAGTGCGTGCTGGACATATCATCGGCATAGGTAGCGCCAACGAAGTAGGCATAAATAGCCTAAACGGCGGGATAATAAGCTTTGAAAGTATAGAAAAATTCGAATTTAACGTAGATCCAGCCGATTTTGTATATCTTGATAAATTTAACTCCATAAATAAAGACGGCACAAAAGAGATCAAGCTAAATGCGGATCTAACTATAAAAAGTGAAAACGGCGGCGCGATAGACCTTACCAAGGTTGAGTTTGGCGACAATAAGCTCAGCGTAAATTTGAAGGTCGGCGGCACGCAAGATACTATCAAATTTGGCGGTAAAATAGGAAATCTGGCAATAAGCGGCTTTGAGACGCAAGACAAAGTAGACTTTAGCGCATTAGGAGCTACTGATAAAAACGTCGCTCCGGTCACATTGGGCGCTGGAGCAACCGTCGAAAACGGCAAAATTTATACTACTGACGCTGGCGATGCGATAAGTGGCAAAAACTATGCGGGAGCACAGTTTGACGAGCTGTTTGCTGCTTCGGGCACAGCGTTTAAAACAGCCGTAACAGCAGCTGGAAAATCCATAATAGCTGTCAAGGGAAGTGATGTTACCAAGATATACCAAGTGGATAACGCAGAAGGTGCGGGAGTCGATACGATAGATGGTAGCGAATTGCATTTGGTGGGTGTTTTAGATAATGGAGCTGCTAGCGGGGATAAAGGCGTGATGCTAAGCGATGCCAATATTGCTTAAAACCGCAATATGCAAGTTTGGCATAAATTTATAATACACAATAAAACATGTATTTTTACGGTTAACTTATATTCAATATCAACAAAACAAAAGCTTAAAGATACAATTTGTTTTGTTTTTGTAAAAAGTTAAAAAATCTGCTATAATGCGCGCGTATTTCAAATTTCAAATAAGGAGACAGAATGTCAGTTACAAGCAATAACATCAGTGCTTTATATATCACTATGTTTAACAGAGTTCCGGAAGGGGCAGGACATAAATTTTGGCTAGACCTTGCCAATAAACAAGGCTTAAATGTAAGCCAAGTGGCAGAACAGATGCTAAATTCAGCCCCTGCCAAAGAATACTTTGCAGGTAAAGATGCCGATGTGGACTTTGTAAATCATATCTATTCAAATTTATTTGGTAAAACAATCGCCCAAGATCCGGAAGGCTCTAAATTTTGGATAGATCATCTTAAAGATGGCAAGTCAAAAGCTTTTATCGTATCTCAGATGTTAGATGCTTCTACGAATAATAAATACACTAAACCTGAAGAGCTTAAAGCTCAAAATTTATTCCTAAATAAAGTAAAAGCAGCTGAGATAGCTTATAAAGCTATCGAAAACGTTCCAAGCAACGGAACTATAATTGAAAAGATAGCCGGCTTTGCTGCAGTACTAAAAAATATAAAAGATACTAGCACGCCTACTCAGATAGCTCAAGTTATTAAACAAGAAGCTATGAAAGCAAATTTAACCGTACTAAGCAACAAAGAACTAGCTCAGATCACAAAATCTGTATTCCCATCTGTCGATGCTAATGCGGCTGAAAAAGCTCTTGATGCAACGACTGCTACTACTGATATTTACGCAAATACTCCAACCCCAACTCCAACACCTACGCCAACTCCTGGTGGCGGCGGAAGCTCAGGCGGTGGCTCAGGTAGCGGTTCTACTCCTCTTACTCCGGAGCAGCAAGAGCAAAAAGCAAGAGAAGAGGCTGTAAAACAAGCCCAGAAAAATCTCGAGACTGCAAAGGAAGAAGCAAAACAAGCGCAAACAGATAAGCTTGTGGCAAATTACGTTAAAGATGCGGTTAAAGACAGCGTTGATAGCCATGGCGGAATAAAACAAGACGCTTTAAATTATATCCAAAGCAAGATAGACGATCCATCTACTACAGAGGCGCAAAAAGAAGCTTTAGAGAAAGCAAAAGAGATAGTAAAAACTTTTGCCAAAATATTGGACGAAAAAAAGCTTGTTGAAGTAACGGGTGAAGCTAAAGTAGCTGACGAGATAAAAAAAGTAGCCGATGAGCAAGAAAAACTAGCTGAGGCTAAAAAAGTGTACGCAGAAGCTAGAATACCTGAACAAGAACTTGATAAAGATCTTCAAAAAGCGATTGATGAGAAATCAAAAGCTGACGATAACGCTGTAGCGGCTAAAGCTATTAAGGACGCTTTTGAGGGTGCTTTTGCAGCAGGAACCAATGATAGCTTGAAAAAAATAGAATCTGCTATTACTAGCGATCCAAAATATACCGATGGCCAAAAAAAGGCGATATCCGAACAAATCGCTAAACTAATGGCAAAACAAGGCATAGGCAAACTAGATGATGATTTTGATAGTGCCAAATATGACGCTCTAAAAACCGATGCTGGTCGTGAGCTAACTACCGCCAATGGCAACAAAAATGCTAAAGATGGTCTGTATAATACCGCTTTAGGTTCTCAAAAGGCAAATAAAGCAGGTATAGCTAAAGCTAATAAGGATGTAGCTCAAAAAGATCTTGACGCAGCAAAAGCGATAGTCGATCTAAGGGATGCTGAGGTCAAGGCCGCACAGAACAATAAAAACCAGGATCCTGATAATGCCGAACTTCAAGAGACTCTAAATAAAGCCACGGCCGCAAAAGCTGACGCAGAAGCCAAAGTAATAGAAGCTACCCAAAAACTCAATGAGGCGAATGCTGGTAATGTAGCCGCAGTAGCGGATAAACTCAACTCTGTGGTTTTAACGAAAGATGGCTCGGTATACAAGAGCGCAGACGGTAAATATACTGTCGATATTACCGATGCTACATTAGCCGAAGGTAGTACTTTGGTAGTTAGCAAAACTGACAATAAACTATATGAGATAGACGCTCAGACTACCGCCCTGCCTAGCACCTCCGATGCTAAATTTAACGATAAAATCATCGTAAAGACAGGAGAAGATGGCTTTGTAGCTAAAAACGGAACAAAAGAGTTTAGTTTTGTATCCAAAGATGGCAAGGTACTGTTTGCACATAAAGACGGCACCAATGCATTTGCGCTAAAAGCCGACGTAAACGATAGTTACAACAATATCAAAGATGCCGTAGTTGATGGTAGTGGCTTTAAGCTAAATTCTGCCGCGCCTGCTTCCGATGCTTATAAGGCAACGATAGTTAAAGTCGCAGGCTCTGAGGATTATAAAATCACCAAAATCGATGTTGGAGGAGCCAATGAATATGAATTTGAACAAGGTCCTATTATTAAGGATATAGAGAAAAATATTTCTGTTCACAATCTAGATCAGATAAAAGTTCCTGTAGTAAACGACAAGCTGCTCCTTGGTAAGCAAGGTGATTTCTGGGTTATAAATAAAGGTGGAGATAAAGTCTCAATAGTGCAAATACTTCCTGGCGATAATTATATGTTTTCTCTTGATGACAACGAAAGAGTTATTTCGGTTAGAAAAGATGGCAATCATTATACTTTAAAAGATTCTGCGAGCTTTAGTGACGCTTGGAGTAAAGCCAATGAGTCTGATTCAAAGCTGGCGCTAGCAAAGATATCCAAAACGATTAACACTGATGGTGGGCGTCTGTTGCTAAAAGCAGATGGCAGCGGTACGGTAGAAAAGATACAGGTAGATGCTCATAATGAGCTAACGTTAGACAGTAATACTGTATTATTTAACAACGCTTTTGATATCTCAAATGTTGCAATATCTAAAGCAAAAATCGGCGATGTAGAATTTAATTTCACAAACGCCACCAAGCCTGCATACGATGCGGTTATTCACTACAAAGTCATTGAAGGCAAAAATCTCCTAAAAGGAGCAGCTGGATATGTAGAGACCGAAGCTGTAGTGGGCAATAATAAATATGTCGTTAGCGATGTCGCAGCAGATAAATATACCCTTACAAACAAGACTGCAGACAATGCTCAGACTATATCTGTAGAAAAACTCGAAGGCGGTATAACTAAAACTGTTGATGCAAACGGCGTAAAATTAGCAGGAACTAAAGATGCAATAGATACTATAACAGTCGAGGATGATCAAACAACTACTGCCAATGTAGGTGCCTCAAACAAGATTGGAGTAGAAACACTCAATACTGGAAAGGTTTCTTTTGATAGTATAGAAAAAGTTGAGATAAAAACAACTAGTGATACTATGAGCCATAAAGGGTTTACTGCTTTATATAATGCCGTAAAGAATGGTAGCGACGATACTATGAAGCTTATTAACGACCTTACTCTAAAGAGTACCGATGGCGGTGATATAGAGCTACACAAGCTGGACTATAACACCAAAAAGCTTACCATCAATCTTAAAAATGCTGATGATAGTGCTGCAAACGGTAAAGCAGACACTATTGGGCTTGGCAACAAAGTGGGTACCTTGGAGATAAATGGCTTCGATGCTACTCAAGATAAGCTATACTTTAAAGGTTGGGGTGGTACTGACAGTAGCACAACCCCGGTTGCGGAGGATGCGGAGCAATCCATAGAAAACGGTAAAATTTATACTACAACCGTTAATGGTAATATAGCTGATAAATTTTATGGCAAAGTCGGAAGCAATCCTGTTCATTTTGGCGAGCTATTTGCGGCTTCTGGAAAAACATTTAAAACTAATGTTGTTGCTGATACCAAGTCTGTAGTTGCTGTTAAAGGAAATGATGTGACCAAGCTTTTATCTGTATACGATGAAAACTCATCTGGTACAATAGAGGATACTGAGGTGCATTTGATAGGCACTTTGGTTGGTGGTGTTAATTTAACTGACGCCAATATAGCTGCTGGTCATTAAGCATTTTAGCCCGTCGTCTTTTGATGGCGGGCTTTTTAAATATCCTAAAATCTTAACTTCAAATCTAAAATACTTTTGAAATAAATTTTGCTGTAAATTTGTCCATGACAAACTTATTTAACCGGTTATTTTTTGCTTGCTAATCTAGTCATATATAAAAATTAACGACAAATTCATACTCTTATCTTTGTTGATTTTTTATAACAGCGGTTTTGTTCATTTGGGGGTTGAGCAAATTTGTCTGACACAAAAGCTTTAAAATCATAAAGTGTGGCAAATTTAGGGTGATTTTTGAGTATAGTCAAATTTGCCGTGAAATTTGATAAAAGTTTCTATTTTTGCAAGCTAAATTTAACTAATCTAGCCAGATATTTTTTGAAGCATTTGGTTTAAGCGGTGAAATTTACGCTCCAAATTTGTGTCGCGTTATGCTATTTTCTTAGTCTAGCCAAAAGCCCTAAATTTGTCCATAATCTACCTATAAAATAAAATTTGAGCTAAGGCTTAAAGCCCTTTAGTCTGCAAGCTGAAATTTAAACAGCAAATGGCCTGCACTAAGCTAAATTTTATCTAGCAACCAAGTTTACAAAACTGCTTAATGTGCTAAATCCCATTTAAATTCAACTACTTTTTTATTTTAAAAATGTAAAATCTCGTTTAAAAACTTAAGGCTAAAAATGACTGCGCTCCTCGTCGCCGAATACATCGGCATAGCCTCCGCAGCCACGAGCGGTTTTATCTTCGCGGTTAAGCGCGACTGCGACTGGCTGGGTATCTTTATCGCCGCACTTCTGACCGCGCTTGGAGGCGGTTTTATGCGCGACGCTATCGTCTCGCGCCCGCCGTATTCGTTTACGCACTATGCTCCGTGCATCATCGTTATGGCGATGCTCTTTCTCTCGGCGTTTTTGCGCCTGCACAAACGAAGCGATATCGAGAAAAAATTCCTTTTCGTCACCACCGACGCCGTGGATCTGGTGAGCTTTTCTATCGTCGGAGCGATCGTGGCGCTGCAGTTTGGTTACAACGTCTTTGGCGTCGTGCTACTCGCGCTTTGTAACGGCGTGGGTGGCGGCATGATACGCGACGTGCTGTTTAACGAGATCCCTTGGTGTCTTAAAACCGGGCTTTACGCGACGGTTAGCATCGTCGTGGGGCTGATTTATTTTGCTATGGATTATGCGGGATTTACGAGCGTGTTTTGGGTGATGGGGCTTTTTGCGTTTGGCGTCGTGTTTAGGCTTGCGGCGTATTATCTTGGTTGGCATTTGCCGACTTTGCAGAAGTGAAATTTATCTAACTTTTTACCGCGATGCGTTAAATTTGAAAATTTGCAAAATTTACGCGCAAGATATGAAAAATACGGACTCGGACGTATATTTGAGGAGATAAAAAACTATGCTAAAAATGCGGTGAAAATTTCGGCAAAAGAAAGCGCCGATCGGCAAATAGGGCTAGGCGCGTCGAAATTTGGTGAACCATTCAGCGAGCCGTGGCTCGTGAACGAACAAACCGGCGAGCCGCTTCGGTTTATAGCGCAGATAAATTTTAGCGAAGTTTTGTGGGTTGAAAAACTAGGCAAAACATCGGCGAGCGGGTTCTACTGCTACAGATTGGCAGCAATGATGAAAACGAGATGATGTAGTGCGATTACGGTAAAATTTATCTGTGGATCAGAAAAAGCGATCTACGCGAGAAGAAGTTTTATAAAAGCTGGTTGGTGCTGCAGTGCGATTAAAATTGCGGCTACGGTTGGGTTTGCGGGCTTAAATTTGAGCAATGTAAAAAATCGGCGCGGATAAAAACAGTATCAAATTTAGCTTGCGTTTGTCGAGTAAAACAGGGTTTGTAGCGGTTGTTAAATTTGGCTAAATCATGATTTTATTTAGCGGTAAATTTCAGCCCATATCCGAGCTAAATTTAAAAGTCTAATCCGCGCTTTGCAGTATCGCCGCGGCGATAGCAAAGCCGCCGTCGTGACTTATGGTGATTTGCGCGTCTTTTATATTAAAATTTTTTATGATTTTTTCTGAGAGTTTTACTTTTGGAGCGTTTTTGTCGTCTTTGTAAATTTGTGCGTCAAAGAAAGAAAACTCAGCCGAGATCCCGCAGCCAAGAGCTTTACTGATAGCTTCCTTAGCTGCGAAAAATCCCGCTATCGTAGCGTCCGTTTTTGCGATATTTATCTCGTCGTCGCTCAAAAAATATCTCAAAAAATCCTCGCCCCGCCGCTCTTTAAGCCTTGAGATTCGCGAGATCGCTACGATATCTATGCCGATCATTGCACCACAAAGTCGGTAAAGTAGATGTTTTTTATGTGACCGTCGGCCAAAACTTCGTTTAGGCGGTCGACTATCTCGTCTTTGAGGCGGTTTTTGCCTTTTTGAGTGCTTACCTCTTCATACGTTTTAGACGAGAGGGTAGATACGATGATGTCTCTGATTAGCGGCTTTTTCTTGTCTATTTCAGGCGTTAGCGTCTCGGCGCTAAGCTCTAGATCGACCTTTGTTTTTAGGTATCTTGAACCGCTTTCGCTAAGTAAATTTACGATAAACTGATCGAGCGGATAAACGGGCCCCATATTTATGTAGTCGTTTGAGCGCTTGCCTGCCGTGTTTTTTGGTGTCGCTGATTGGACTTGCTCGGTTTGCGCTTGTGCCGTTTGCCCCTGCGTAGCGTCGTCGTTACCACTCATTAATAAAAACGCAAGCAACCCTCCGACCACCAAAAGTAGTATCAAAATAACGATGATTATGATTAAAACTAAGCTGTTGCTTTTTTTAGCTTGTGTCTCTTCAGCCATCTATTCTCCTTAAAATTTTAGCTATAATTATATCTTAAATTTTTGAAAAATGGGAAGGCAATGGTACATAAAACAAATGTCGCGAGGTTTCTAGACGGCAAACATATCCCCTACGAGCTAGTCGAATACGAAGTGGACGAAAGCGATCTAAGCGCCGTTCACGTGGCCGCCGTTTGCGGCGAGCAAATAGAAAAAATCTACAAAACCATCGTCTGCGAATGCGAACCGAAAGGCTACGTCGTAGCGTGCATACAGGGCGATTTGAGCTTAAATTTAAAAGCTCTTGCAAGGCTAAGCGGGCATAAAAAATGCGAACTTTTAAACTTAAGAGAGCTTGAAAAAGTGACGGGCTACATCCGCGGCGGCTGCTCGCCCATAGCGATGAAAAAGGCGTTTGAAACGTTTTTTGACGAGAGGATTTTAAAACAAGACTACGTCTACGTAAGCGCCGGCGTGCGCGGAAAACAGATAAAAATCGCGCCGCAAAGCTTAATAGAAGCCACCAACGCAAAGCTCGGCGACGTCGCCGTTTAGTAAAATTTAACCCAAAAATGCTAAAATACGCCGTCTTAAAATAAAATAAATTTAAAAAGGTAAAATTTTGATAGATGAAATTTTTAGAGAATACGATATACGCGGCGTTTATGAGCGCGATCTAAACGAAACGAGCGTCAAGGCGATCGGGTTAAATTTGGGCCGAGAAATGCTACGCCGAGGCGCAAAAAACGTTAGCGTAGGATATGATGCTAGACTAAGCGCGGGTGAGATTTTCGGCTGGCTGGTTAGCGGGTTAAATTTAGCCGGGATCAAGGTCTATGGTATCGGCTTACTGCCGACGCCGGTCGGGTATTTTAGCGTGTTTTCGGATAAATTTGACGCAAACGTAATGATAACCGGCTCTCATAATCCAAAAGAGTACAACGGCTTTAAAATCACGATTTTTAAGGACAGTTACTTCGGCGAGGATTTGCAAAAGCTAAAAGTCGCCGTGCTAGACGACATCGCGGCAAAAACGCAAATTCCAGACGATTTGAGAGCCGAAAAATTCGACATCGCGACGCCTTATAAAAATTTTCTTATAGAGCAGTTTGCGCATTTAAAGGCTCTGCCGCTCAAAATCGTCATCGACTGCGCAAACGGCGCGGTCGGAGCGGTTCTACCTGAAATTTGCGAGGCGTTAAATTTGGATGCTCAAATTTTATACCCCGAGCCCGACGGAAACTTCCCAAATCATCACCCCGATCCTAGCGAGGAGAAAAATTTAAGCGACCTAAAGGCCGCGCTCAAGGGCGAATTTGACATAGGGTTTGGTTTTGACGGCGACGGCGACCGCATCGCGGTTCTAACCAAAAAACGCAACATAAAAGGCGACGAGCTAGCATATCTATATAGCCTTGCGATGAAAAATCCGCGAGTGCTGGGCGAGGTCAAATGCTCGCAAAATATGTACGACGAGATCGACGCGCACGGCGGCAAAAGCTTCATGGGCAAGACCGGTCACAGCAATATCAAAAAGGCGATGAAAGAGCTAAATATCGACATGGCGGCCGAGGTGAGCGGGCATATTTTCTTTAAAGAGCGGTATTTCGGCTTTGACGACGCGACGTACGCGATGTTTCGCGCGCTAGAGCTTGTGGCAAAAGGCTTCAACCTAGACGGCGAGCTGGATAAACTACCGAAGGTTTTTAGCACCGACGAGATCAAGGTAAAAACGACCGACGCGCAAAAATTTAAGCTGGTTGCAAATCTAAAAGAGGTCTTGGTAGAAATTTACGAGAAGGGCGACGCGCAAAATTTGCTAGCAGGCCTAGGTAAGATAGCTGAAATCATCGATATAGACGGTGTTAGAGTGAGATTTGACGACGGTAGCTGGGCGCTAGTGCGAGCCTCAAATACGACGCCGGTTATCGTTACGAGATTTGAGACCAAGGATGAAAATTTACTGGCGCGGCTTCAAGAAACATTTTTAAATTTGGTCGAAAATTTAAAGCAAAAGGCGTAAAAATGACAAACGTTATACTTTGCGGCGGTTCGGGCACGAGACTTTGGCCGTTGTCGCGAACGCTAATGCCAAAGCAATTTATCAGACTTTTTAACGGCAAATCGCTCTTTGACCTTACGCTTAGACGCAACGTACACGCACAAAAAACGATCATCGTTTGCAACGAGGCGCACTATTTTTTGGCGCTTGACGAATGCGGAAGTAAAAAAATAGATAAATTTATTCTTGAGCCTTTCGGTAAAAATACTGCCGCGGCGATCACCTTTGCGGCGCTTTGCTGCGATGAGGACGAAATTTTACTCGTTACTCCGAGCGATCATTTGATCGAGGAGGAGGCTGAATACAAAAAGGCTCTTTTGATCGCAAAAAGTTACGCAAGTCAAGGATTTTTGGTGACGTTTGGCATAAAACCTAGCGAGCCAAATACCGGTTACGGCTACATCAAGGCTGATAAAAACGGCGATGTGGAGCGATTTATCGAAAAGCCTAACCTCGAAACCGCTACTAAATTTATTAAAGAGGGCGGATATTATTTTAATAGCGGCATGTTTTGCTTTAAGGCGGGCGTGTTTTTAAGCGAGATGAAAAAATATGCGCCAAGTATCGTAAAGGATGTTGCGGCGGCGATAGAGGGCTCGGTAAACGAGCCTTGCCTGCTAAAAATAAGTCCGAATTTTATGGATAAGATCGAGGATATCAGTATCGACTATGCCTTAATGCAAAAAAGCCTAAACATCAAAATGGTGCCTCTTGATGCTGGCTGGAGCGATATGGGCAGCTTTGACGAGCTGAGTAAAAAGATAAAAAACGAGGGCGAATCGCTACAAATCGGCGCAAGCGAAAATTTCATCCTAACTAAAAAACCGACCGCGCTCGTGGATGTGCAAAATTTGCTCGTAGTCGATACCAAAGACGCGCTTTTGATCGCTAAAAAAGGTAGCTCGCAAAAGGTAAAAGAGGTTTATAAGCACTTTTCAAATTCGTTGCCTGAAATTTGCGAAACGCACACGAGCGTGTACCGTCCGTGGGGTAGTTACGAGGTGCTAGGCGAGGGCAGCGGCTACAAAATGAAAAAGATAGTGGTTAAACCCGGCAAAAGACTAAGCTTGCAAAAGCACTTTAAGCGAAACGAGCACTGGGTCGTCGTAGAGGGCGAGGCGTTAGTAACCATAGATAATAGTGAGATGCAGATAAAACGAAACGAGTCTATATATATAAAAAAAGGACAGACTCACCGTCTGGAAAACACTACGAACTCGGATCTCATCGTCATAGAAGTGCAAACGGGCGAGTATCTGGGCGAGGACGATATCGTGCGCATCAGCGACGACTATGATAGAAAGTAGCGGCGACGCGGATGAAAAAAGCTCTGGTTTGCGACTGGCTAGAAACCTATGCCGGAGCCGAGCGTTGCGTGCAGAGCTTTACGGATATTTGGGATGATTTTGAGGTTTTTAGCCTCGTTGATTACCTTAAATTCGACGATAGGCAAAAGATTTTAAAAGGTAAATTTGCTCGCACCGGTTTTATTCAAAATTTACCGTTTGCAAAGAGCAAATTTAGAATCTATTTGCCGTTTTTTCCGCTGGCGATAGAACAGTTTGACTTGAGCGAATTCGATGTCGTGCTATCCAGCTCGCATGCCGTGGCAAAGGGCGCTTTGACGCATTCAAATCAGCTTCATATAAGTTATATCCACACTCCGATGCGCTATGCTTGGGATATGTATTTTGATTATTTGCGCCAAAACGAGCTAGAATGCGGGCTAAAATCGATGCTGGCTAGGTATATTTTACATAAAATCCGTCTGTGGGATATCGCCGCGGCAAATAGAGCCAACGTTTACGTCGCAAACTCAAATTTTATCGCGCGCCGTATACGTAAAATTTACGGCAAAGACGCCGCCGTGATCTATCCGCCCGTAGATACCGCAAATTTTAAATTAAACGAAAATAAAGAGGATTTTTACGTCACGGTTTCAAGGATAGTGCCATATAAAAAGATCGACTTAATCGTGCGCGCCTTTAACGAAAACGGTAAAAAGCTAGTCGTTGTAGGGGGCGGCGAGCAGATGAACGAGATCAAAAATATCGCCAAAAGTAATATTGAAATTTTAGGCTTCAGGGATGCGCGCGAGACTGCTGAGCTGATGAGCAGTGCAAAAGCCTTTGTTTTTGCGGCGATAGAGGACTTCGGTATAGCTCCAGTAGAGGCTCAGGCCTGCGGGACGCCCGTGGTCTGTCTGGGTAGAGGCGGAGCGAAAGAGAGCGTGATAGACGGCGTTACGGGTGTTTATTTTAGCGAGCAAAGCGAAGCTAGCCTAAACGAAGCGCTGATAAAATTTGAAAAAAATAGTGACAAATTTGATCCGCAAGCGATCAGACAAAACGCGCTAAAATTTTCAAAAGAACGATTTGAACGCGAGATAAAGCGGCTCGTAGAGGATAGCTACGAGAGATTTTTAGAGGGCGAGCTATGAGGTTGCGCTCTAAAATTTTGCTAAAAGCCGTAGTTGATTATGCTATTGTTATCGCTAGTGCGCCGATTTGGCTTGCGGTCGTCGCCGTCATAGCCGCAGTCGTAAAGATAAACGAGCCGGGCGAGAGCATATTTTTCAAGCAAAAGCGAATAGGGCGCTTTGGCAAGCCGTTTAGCTGCTATAAATTTAGATCTATGCATAAAAATTGGCGTAAAATTTTAGACGATTATCTCGAGCAAAATCCTGCAGAGGTCGAGCATTTTGCAAAATTTCACAAATACGAATTTGATCCGCGCATAACAAAAGTCGGCGGATTTATCAGACGCACTTCTCTTGACGAGTTGCCGCAGCTTTTTAACGTTCTTAGGCTTGAAATGAGCCTGGTTGGACCGCGTCCGTATATGTTTTACGAAAAAAAACAAATCGGCAAAAATTTAGGCAAGATAACAAGGGTCAGGCCGGGGCTTACGGGGCTTTGGCAGGTGAGCGGCAGGAATGAAATTTCATTTGACGAGCGGGTTCAAATCGACTGCAAATATGTAGATAGTTTATCGGTTTGGGGCGACATAAGCATACTTTTTAGGACAATCAGTATCGTTTTAAAGGGATAGTTTGTATAAAATTTAATCAAATTTGGGTAGAATATAAATAAAAATTTAGGCTAATTATTGATAAAAAATAAAATAATAAACATTTATCAACTTGTAAAATTCGATTTAAAAAGCAGATACGCAAAAACCGGACTCGGCCAAATTTGGTATATCGTTTCGCCTATCGTGATGCTTTTTATATACACCGTTATATTTTCTGATTTTATGAGTGCGAGGCTTGGTATCAGCGATCAGGCTTACTCTTACAGCATATACTTGATACCGGGGCTTTTTGCGTTTTCGGCTTTTAGTAGTGCGTTGGCTATAATGATAGAAACGCCCTTTGCAAAAGCCGGCATCCTAAAAAAAGTTAGCACCCCGCTTTATGCGTTTGAGCTTAGTCCGCTCATCATACAGTACATAATATTTGCATTTTCTATGTTTATCGGCATTCTGTTTTTAGCCGCTGTCAAGGGACTTAGCTTAAATTTGCTATTTCTCATTCCGCTTATGGCGCTTCAGTTTATTTTTACATTTGGGTTTGGGCTTTTATTTTCCGTGTTTTCGGTATTTTTTAGAGATATCAAAGAGGTCGTTCCGATAGTTTTGCAGCTACTTTTTTGGGCTACTCCGATAGTCTATCCGGCCGAGATTATAGAAAAAAAAGCGCCTATTTTGCTTGATATAAATCCGCTTTATTATTTTATAAAACCGTATCAAAATATATTTTTATTTGACGAGTTTAAAATTTCAGATTTTATCGCTCCGTTTTTTGCGGCATCGGTTGCTTTTTTGCTGGGATTTTACTTTTATAAAAAACTCATAAGCGCCGTTAAGGACGTATTGTGAGCGTAGTTTTAAGTGTAAAAAATATAAGCAAGGAATTTAAAGTTTACGAACGCGAGAGCGACCGCTTAAAAGAGATATTTTTCGGTAAAAAATGTCACAAAAGTTTCTTTGCGAACCGCGATATTAGTTTTGATCTAAGAAGCGGCGAGAGTCTGGGCATCATCGGGCTTAACGGCGCAGGCAAATCTACTCTTTTAAAGATAATCAGCGGCGTTTTGGCGCCAAGCTCGGGCACTGTCGAGAAAGCGGGAAAAATCGCCGCGATTTTGGAGCTTGGAGCGGGATTTAACTACGATCTAAATGGTATAGAAAATATCTATTTTAACGGCTATTTGCTCGGTATGGATAGAGCCTATATCGATGCGAATTTACAAAATATCATTGAATTTAGTGAGTTAAAGGATTTTATAAATTTGCCCATAAGTACCTACTCTTCAGGTATGGTCGTGCGTCTTGCTTTTTCCATCGCTATTTTTTCGGACGCGTCTATATTTATCATCGACGAGGCGCTGTCCGTGGGCGACGCGCACTTTTCGCAAAAATGCGTCAAAAAGCTAAAGGAGATCAAGCAACTGGGAAAAAGCGTGATATTCGTCTCGCACGATCTAAACGCGCTTAAACTGCTTTGCGACCGTATAATACTTTTAAAATCAGGCAGGATGGTCCAGGATGGCAATCCTTCCGACGTGCTCGATACTTATAACTATTTGATCTCCGAGATATCAAAAGAGGACGAAGAGATCAGGATTTCTGAAAATAACTATGGCACGAAAGAGGTTGAAATTTTACAAATTTCGATGCAAAAAGACGGCTTGCAAACTACAACCGTAAGCTGCGGCGACGAGGTAAAATTTAGCGTCAAGCTTCTGTCTGATTTAGATAGTGATAACGCATCGATCGGGATTTTGATAAAAGATAAATTCGGACAAGACGTCTACGGCACGAATACCGGTTTGCTAGGCGCGAAATACGCGTTTAAAAAAGGCGAAATTTACGATGTGGATTTTAAAATGCGTCTAAATATCGGCGTGGGATTATACACCTTGACCGTCGCCGTTCATCCTGACGAAACGCACATAAACGAGTGCTATCACTGGATAGATAACGCTTTAAATTTCGAGGTTATAAGCGGGGAGCAAAAGGAATTTGTCGGGCTTTGTAGGCTTGAACCGATAGTGGAGATAAAAAATGAACGATGATTTTTACGTGGCGTTTGAGGAAAAATTTAGGGGTAGTGAAGAGCTCATAAAAGAGAGGCAGAAAAAATATCTAAAATTTATTAATCCTCTAAAAATTTTAAAAGACGAAGTAAAAGCCCTGGATATCGGCTGCGGACGCGGCGAATGGATAAGCTTGCTAAACGAAAACGGTTTTAACGCGCGCGGTATCGACGTGAATGAAAGTATGGTCAAAGTAGCCTCGCAAAAGGGGCTAAACGCGGCGGTAAACGACGCTTTAGGCGAACTAAAAAGCTTAGATGAAAGCAGTCTTGATATCATAACCGCTTTTCAAGTCGTGGAGCATATCAAATTTGACGACGTGCTAGAGCTAATCAAAGAAGCAAAAAGGGTTTTGGCTCCATGCGGTATCTTGATCCTCGAGACGCCAAATCCCGAAAATATAATGGTCGGCACGCAGTGGTTTTATCTTGATGCCACGCATAAAAATCCTATTCCTTGCGAGCTTTTGTCGTTTGCTACGCATTATTACGGGCTGGAGCGAAATTTTATCTTTAAAACCAATGAAAAATCGCCGTCCGAATACGAGCGCGATATGGGGATTTTTGACGTATTTGAGGGTGTGAGCCCCGACTACTCCGTAATAGTGCAAAAAAATGGAGATCAAAGCGAGCTATTTGACGAAGCTTTTGCGGTAACGCCGGGAGTAAATTTGGCTCAAATTTCGGCAAGTTATAACAATAAGTACAACGAATTGGCAAACAAACACGCTGAATTATTAAATAAACATAACGAACTAAAACAGCAAGTAGACGGTATTTTGAGTAGCTATATCCAGCGCTATGAGGCAGCTCAAAACGAGCTAAACGATATGCTAAACAGTAAATCGTGGCGCATAACAAAACCGCTTCGAGTTTCTATGAAAATAGCTAAAAAAATAGTCGGCAGGCTAAAAAGATACGCCCGTAAATCAAAAATTTTAATGAGTAAAGAGATGATAATAAACGAACAAGCAAAGACGCTCACGAAAAAAGAGCTGCAAATTTATAATCTTTTAAAAAAGGACTGAGATGGGTTGCGTTTTAGTCGATTTGGGCTTTTTGAGCGACATAGATACCGCTAAATTCGAAGGTTTTAACGAGCGCGAGATAGAGTTTTTGATAAACGCGAACAAAGACGTAAATACGCTAAATTTGAGAAAAAAACTCGGCAAATTTAAATGCTATATTTTTGAGCCGACTCTTTATATCAGCGATCAAAATGAGATAAAAAAGCTAAAGCGGTATTTTTTGAAAAATACCAATTCCGATTTTATCGTTTCTTACGACGAATTTGAAAAATTTAAAATCCCCGAAAGCGAGCCCGAAAAGATAAGCGATAAAAAGCCGAGCTTGGCCTTTTTTTCACCGCTACCGAATGAAAAAACCGGCGTTAGCTTGTATTCAAAAGAGCTTTTAGATGAGCTTGGCGCGTATTACGAGATAACCGTTTTTGTTGAAAACGCAGCAAATGTAGATGCCGAATTAAAGCAAATTTACGATATAAAAGAGGCGAAGGCTTTTTTGGAGGGTCCGCATAAATTTGAGCGCATAATATACCAAATGGGCGGTTCGCACTATCATCTTTATATGTATGAGATTTTGAAAAAATTCGAAGGCGTCGTCGTTTTTCACGATTTTTATATGTCGCAGCTTATTTACACGCAGGACGCTTATTATCACTCCATATTTTACGACGAGCTTTACTATTCGCACGGATACGAAGCGCTTAGCTTTCTTAAAGAAAACGGACTTGAAAAAACGGTGCTAAAATATCCCGCAAATAAAGCACTGATAGATGCGTCGCTGGGTGTTATAGCTCATTCAAACGAGCCTCAAAGGATATTTGACGAGCTTTGCGACGGCGAAAACGGTATATTTGAAGTCATCCCGCTACTTAGAAAACCGGCTCAAATTTTGCCTAAAAACGAATGCAAAAATAGGCTAAATTTACCCGTAGATAAGCTTGTTGTTTGCACGTTTGGCTACGTCGGCTCCACCAAGCTTACGTTTGATATCGTAAGGGCGTTTAAGCAGACCTTGGCAAATGCCAAAAACGAAGCGATTTTGGCCATAGTCGGCGACAGCACGAGTATGGAGTATATCTCGCTCATAAAGCGCTACATAAAAGAGCACGACCTGCAAGAGCGCGTAAAAATCACGGGCTGGACAAACGATGATAGCTACAAAGAGTATCTAAACGCTTGCGATATAGCCGTGCAGTTAAGGGCGGACTCCAGGGGCGAGACGTCGGCTGCGGTTTTGGACTGTTTTAACTACGCTTTGCCCGTTATCGTAAATAAGCACGGCTCTATGAGGGATTTGCCGCAAGATTGCGTGCGCTTTGTCGAGGATAAATTTAGCTCGCAAGAGCTCTCAACCGCTATAGA
The DNA here is from genome assembly GCF_014253065.1 of Campylobacter massiliensis. NCBI lineage: Bacteria > Pseudomonadati > Campylobacterota > Epsilonproteobacteria > Campylobacterales > Campylobacteraceae > Campylobacter > Campylobacter massiliensis. The sequence goes on along the minus strand of NZ_JACLZK010000002.1, from coordinate 606,037 downwards.
CGAGCTTTGCGGCGATATGTTTTTAAGAGAAAAAATAGCCAAAAACGCTAAAGAGTATTTGGATAAATTTCACGATCCTAAATTTTGCGCCGAGAAATATTTTAAATTTATAGAAAAAATTTACGCCAAAAAGCCGCTACTAAGAGAAATTTTGCCCGATTTTAAAGAATCCAAAAGCGATATCATCTCTCTTTCAAAATCCATAGCTTCGCTAAAACCGCCGCTTCTTAAGAAAAATAAAATTTTCGTCGATATAACCGAAATTTACGTAAAAGATATAAAAACAGGCATCCAGCGCGTAGTTAGAGCTCAACTTTTGCAGCTTTTGCAAATGCGAAATTTAGCCTACCAAATAGAGCCGATATATTACGACGATCTGCGCTCTACGTATTTTTGCGCTAAAGATTTTATGAGGGATCTATACGGACTAAAAGAGTGGAACGCCGTAAATGAAGCGGCCGATATGAGCGAAGGGGATATATTTTACGGACTTGATTATATGCCTATCGGCGCGGTAAATGCATACAAAAACGGCGTTTATCAAAGGCTTCGCGCGAAAGGTGTCAAGCTGTTTTTCGTCATTTACGATCTTATCCCGATTTTGTATCCGCAGTTTGTGCCATCCGTCTCCCCGGGCAATCACGACCGCTGGGTGAAAGCCGTTATAAACGTAGCGGACGGTCTTGCATGCATATCGGATGCCGTCATAGACGATGTGAAAGAGTATATCGCTAAAAATGATCTGCCAACTCCGCCAATCATAAAAAGTATGAAGCTTGGCTGCGATATAAAAGCGACCGCGCCAAGCTACGGGCTCGATAAAGCCTCGCTTGAAATTTTAGATAAAATTCGCTCAAAACCGACCTTTATAATGGTCGGAACGCTTGAGCCCAGAAAGGGTCACGACGCGGCTATAATGGCGTTTGAGACGCTATGGCGAAAAGGGCTTGATATAAATTTGGTTATCGCAGGCAAGGTCGGCTGGATGGTTGATGAGCTTTACGAAAAGATAAAAAAACACGAGGAAAACGGCAAAAGGCTTATTTATCTAAATTTCGTCAGCGACGAGCTTTTGGATGAAATTTATAAAAACTCGAGCTGCCTCATCGCCGCAAGTAGAGCCGAGGGATTTGGCCTGCCGCTCGTTGAGGCTGCTATCCACAAGATCCCGATAATAGCGCGCGAGCTTAATGTGTTTAAAGAGGTTTCAAACGGCTCGGCGACGTTTTTTAAGGATGACGATGATTTAGCGGGCACCATAGAGAGGTGGCTCGGGGATTTTAAAGAGGACAAACACATCAAATCAGACCTAATAGAGCTTGTATCGTGGCGACAAAGCACCGAGCAGGCTTATCAAATTTTAACAGGAGAATTATAATGAAAAAAGCGTTAATCACGGGTATCACGGGGCAAGACGGAGCCTATTTAGCGAAGTATTTGCTGGATCTTGGCTATAAAGTTTACGGCGCGTGCAGGCGAACGGCGAGCCTAAATTTGTGGCGTTTAAACGAGATTGAAGTCGCGCAAAACGAAAATTTGCAAATTTTAGAGATGGATCTAACCGATCCTTTTAACATCCTAAGCGTCGTCTCCGAGGTTAGACCGGACGAAATCTATAACCTTGCCGCGCAAAGCTTTGTCGGAGTTAGCTTCAAAGAGCCTTTTCACACAGCAAACGCTACCGGCATAGGCGTGCTAAATTTGCTCGAAGCCGTGCGCATCGTAGATAAAAATATCAAATTTTATCAAGCCAGTACCTCGGAGATGTTTGGCAAGGTCCAAGCTATCCCGCAGAGCGAAGATACGCCGTTTTATCCGCGCTCACCTTACGGCGTGGCTAAGCTTTACGGGCACTTTATTACGGTAAATTACCGCGAGAGTTACGATATCTTTGGCTCCAGCGGCATACTATTTAATCACGAAAGTCCTTTGCGAGGCCTTGAGTTCGTTACGAGAAAAATCACAAACACCGCCGCAAAGATCGCGCTGAAAAAAGCCGAGGTTTTAAAGCTGGGAAATATGGACGCCAAGCGCGACTGGGGCTACGCCTACGAATACGTCCAAGGCATGCACGCGATCTTGCAGCACGATAGGCCCGATACCTTCGTGCTCGCTACGGGCGAAACGACGACGGTTCGCGACTTTGTGAGGCTTAGCTTCGAGGCGCTTGATATCGAGCTGAAATTTGAAGGCGAGGGTGAAAACGAGGTCGCGCGCGATAAAAACGGCAAAATTTTAGTCTGCATCGATCCGCAGTTTTATCGTCCCGCCGAGGTCGATCTGCTCATCGGAGATGCGAGCAAGGCTAAAAAAGAGCTTGGCTGGCAGGCGAAAACGGACGTCAAAGAGCTTTGCGCTATGATGGTTAAGGCCGATCTTAAAAAAATAGAGCGCGGCTTTGAGTTTTAAGGTTTTCGTAACGGGCGCGGAGGGTTTTAGCGGCAGGTATTTGTGCGCGCATCTAAAAAATTTAGGCTACGAAGTCTTTGAGGCTACGACGCAAAACTGCGATATCTGCGATATAAAAAGCATAAAAGACGCCCTCAAATTTGATCCTGATTTCGTGATCCATCTGGCTGGTATTTCTTTTGCGCCAAGCGATGCGGAGCTTATTTTTAAGGTAAATGTTGCAGGCAGCAAAAACCTGCTCGATGCGCTTGGCGAGCAAAGAAAAAAGCCCAAAAGAGTGATTTTGGCAAGTTCGGCTTCGGTTTACGGCGCGCAAGAAGCCGGAGCCTTGTCCGAAAATTTGACGCCGCATCCCCTATCTGTATACGCTAAAAGTAAATTGCAAATGGAAAATTTAGCAAAGGATTACGACCTTGATATCTTGATAATGCGCCCGTTTAACTACACGGGAGCGGGGCAGGGCGTGAATTTTTTGATTCCTAAAATCGTATCGCATTTTAAGCGAAACGCTAGCGTCATCAAGCTTGGAAATTTAACCCCAAAGCGCGAATACAACAATGTTTTGGACGTGGTTAAAATTTATGAAAAGCTTTTAAATTTAAAGACCGGCGAGAGGATTTTTAACATCGGCTCGGGCAAAGGGTACGGCATAGGCGAAATTTTAGATTTTATGAGAGAGATCTCAGGGTGCGATATAAAAGTCGAGCAAAATCCCGCGTTTATGCGAGCGGACGAGCCCGAGGAAATAACGGCCGATACTGCGAGGCTTGAAGCAAACGGGCTAAATTTGTGCAAAACGCACATCAAGCAAACGCTAAAATGGATGTATGAAAACGAGTAAAATTAAAAACTGCGCACCAAAAAAAGAGGGCAAAGCTAAAATTTTAATCGACGCAAAGCCGCTTATTTCGCAGCTCACAGGTATCGGCAGATACGCTTACGAGATCGTAAAAAGGCTGGATAAAGATAAATTTGAGCTCTTTTACGACTATGGATTTGTTTCAAAAGAGCTAATTTTTAAGGGCTGTGAACAGAAAACGTCTTTTTCAAATTCACTCAAAAAAAGTTTGGTAAAAAAACTAAAATGGTTTGTGCGACTACTGCCTCTAGGTGTAAAGACGCGTTTTAGACTATTTTTAAAAAAGCTAAACGAGCGAAATTTTAAAGGGATGAAATTCGACCTTTATTTTCAGCCGAATTTTATCCCACTTGATATTGAAGCGAGACATCTCGTGGTCTCGGTACATGATTTTACTTTTATCAAATTTAGCGAATTTCATCCGAAAGATCGCATAGAGTTTTTTGAAAAAACCTTTATGCAAAATATAAAAAAAGCCACGCATATCGTCACTGGATCAAATTTTACCAAAAACGAGATTGTGGAAATTTTAGGATTTGATGAAAGCAAAATTAGCGTAATATACCACGGCTATGATGATAAAGTTTTTCACCCAAAAGACGATACACAAAAAGTAGCCGTAAAGGCTAAGCTAAATTTGGCAAAAGAATTTATACTTTTTGCGGGCTCTATTGAGCCTAGGAAAAATCTCGCTACGCTTATTAAAGCCTACAATCTATTGCCAAGCGATTTGCAGACTAAATTTGACCTAGTTATCGTCGGCGCAAAAGGCTGGGAAAACTCGCAAGTCCATGAGCTCATAAATCAAAATAAAAATATCAAATTTGCGGGTTTTGTCGCAGACGAGGAGCTGGCGGCTCTTTATAGTTCGGCTAGCGTTTTTGTATATCCGTCCATCTATGAGGGCTTTGGTATTCCACCGCTTGAAGCGATGGCTTGCGGGTGTGCGGTAGCGTTATCTGATATCGAAGTTTTTAGAGAAATTTACGGCGAGGATGCGGTTTATTTCGATCCTTTAAACGAAGCGGATTTAAAAGAGAAGCTACAAATTTTACTTACTGACGAGAAAATGAGGGAAGATTTCGCGAGGATTGGACTTCGCCGCTGCAAAGATTTTTCTTGGGCAAAGTCCGCCAAAGCTCATAATGAGCTGTTTTTAAAACTGCTTAGTTAAACGCGCTCTCAAGCTTGCTCATGCTTTGTTCGTTTATGTCATTTATTAGGCTTTCAAGCTCAAGATAGGCCAAAACCACGTTTCGAGCAGAAGCTATCAGTTCATTTTTTATCTTGTGGACTCTAGCTTTAGCGTCTAGTAGATCGACTAGATCCTTTAGTCCCTCTTCGTATCCGCGCTCTATTGAGCGTTCGTATACATTAGCGTGCTCAAGCGACCTTACGTTTATGTCGTACTCTTGGATATAGTTTTGGAGGTTGATGGTGGCTTGTCTTTGTGCGATATCGACATTTTTTCTAGTATCGTTTTGTCTAGAGATGCTAGCTTGCCTTAAAAACATGCCTTCTTCAACCCTATAGCTTGTGTACCAGCTTGAAAATATCGGCATATTTAGGCGGATATTGGTTTCAACCCTATGATTTTTATCGCCAAAAGCTCTATCATCCTTGTAATCGTTGTTTGAGTAGCCTATAGAAAAGTCGATGGTCGGCAGATGTTCGCTTTTACGCTTGGTGTGCTCTTTTTCGGCTATTTGCGTCAGTAGCGCGCTTTGTCTGTAATCTAAATTTTGTTCTATGTCGCTGTATTTTCTAAGATCAAGATTTTTGAAAAAATCAATATTTATATTTTCAAAATACTCCATAGTATCGATGTCCTGCCCGACTAGTTTAAAAAGCGACATCTTGGCTATGTCTATGCTTCTTTGTGCTTTGCTTACGCCTAGCATCGACTCATCGTATCTCACTTTTGATTCGAGCATGTCCATTTTATTGGTGAGTCCTAGTGAGAGCGAGCGCTCCATCTGCTCAAATTTAGCCCTATTTGCATCTTGATAGCTTAGTGCTAGTTTTAAATTTGCATTAGCATAGGCTAGTTCAAAATACGCCTTGGCTACTTTTTTGGCAAGCTCTTGTCTGCTATGTTCTAGCTCGATATGACTTCCTTGCATCCTTAGTTCTTCTTGTTGCCTTTGGTAGTACAAGGATGGTTGAAATATCGGCTGCCTTAGCGTCACGCCGTAACTCGTGTAGCTTTCATTGCTGTTCTTGTTGAATCTTTTATATTTGTCGCCATGATAGGATAGGTCGCCGTTTATGGTAGGCAACAACTGAGATAAGGCTTGATTGTACCTTTGCTCTCCGGCTAGACTGTTGTACATATAATATTTGTACTCTTCGTCGTTGCCTAGAGCCATATTATAGGCTTGAGATAAGCTTGCGGACTGCGCCGACAAAAGTATCGGCGCGGCAAGTAGGGATAAAATTTTAATCTTCATTAAATGCCCTTTTAAACATATTCGTAAACGGATTTAAGATATAGCTTAAAACTGTTCTATCGGTCGTTTGCACCATTACCTCTGCAGGCATACCTGGAAGCAAGAAAAATTTATTATTCTCTAGTTCCTTTATGCCGTTTTCGGTGAGTTTAACCTTTATCTCATAGAACTGATGTCCGTTATTATCCTGTAAGCTATCGGCGGATATATATATGACTTCGCCCTCTACTACGTGGGCTTGCTGAAGCTCAAATGCGCTAAAGCGCACGTCGGCTAGTAGTCCTATAGTGACTTTGTCTATATCGGTCAAGTTCATCTT